>JBGTKH010000617.1:0-20060 GCA_041744735.1 Pirellulaceae bacterium
TAATCGTAAACGTGCCGACGGCGCCCAGCAGCAGGGCCAAAGAACAAAAAATGGCTGCCAGCGACTTGCCGGAAGGGTGACGTTGCCGCATGGTGGTCTCCAAAAAGTAAAAGGTGAAAATTGTTTTAAAACTGTTTCGTAAAGTTCGATTGTAATATTCCCGACGGGGCGCGGTAAAGCACCTGCGCCGAGAAGTTATGGTTGGCTGGCCCACATCGTGCCGCCGTAGCGATCCTTGAGCAAGTTGCGAGCCTGCACGGCACGGTCGGATTTGTTCACTTCGGTCCACAACCTACTTAGGTGATACAGGGCCTCGGCGTGGGCGTCGCTGGCGCCGTAGAACAGGATGTCGGTGTGCAGGTAGGCCAGCAGTGCTTCCTTGGGTTGCTTCGAGGCCACATAACAGGTCCCCAGCGCGTTGTACGCTTTTCCGAATAGTTGCATGTCGCGAGGATCTTCCTTGGCGATGATCTCCTCGACGAGTTTGATCCCCTCTTGAGGCTTGCCGGTCTCGGCCAGGCAAACAGCGCGGCCGATGTTGGCAAATACCTTTTGCTTCGTCGCCTCAGGCGTGGTGATGCTGGCGTTGGCCACCGTCTCGTACTTCGTTAAGGCTTCCGGGAATTTCTTCTGAGCCAGTAACGATTGGGCCTCGAGTACTGCGGCCCGCATTTTATAATCGGGCCACGGGGCGGCGGCGATCTTGGCATATTCGGCTGCCGCGATGTCGGGCCGGCCAGCCGCCATGGCTAAGTCGCCGAACACCTCGACCGCTTCAAAATAATGGTAATTGCCCGAGTTGGCGTCGATAAATGTCTTCAGAGCGCGGATGGCGAGGTTGCGGTCGCCTTGACCCGCCAGAGACATTTTGGCGGCGGCAAACGCTTTGTAGTATTCAATGTCCTGTTTGATGACCTCTCGAGTGACGGCGCCGATCTTGGCCATCTCCTGTCCGACTTCTTCGTAACGGCCGGCCTGAGCGGCTTCGCGGGCGCGTCGCAATTCGGCCGGGTCATCGCCATAGGAGACCCGCTTGATCTCATTCACCGGGATCGCGCGCTGAATTCCACTGACGTCGATCGTGACTTCGCTGGGGGACATTTTCACGATCGTACCGTTGGTCGGCGTTCCTGCAGCGCCGTAGATTTGGTCGAATTGTGCCAACACGAACTGCGGGCTAAAAACGACGGCGAACGCAGCAAACGCAATCAATAAGCCGATTCTTTTCATAGTAATCTCCTTTGTCAAATCACCCGAGCAGTTGTTTGCCAGCGGGATGTGTGTCTGAAATTTTGCATGAACTTGGAGTGCGGTCATTCATCACCGCTTAGGGAGTTTTGAACGGGGAGAGCTTGGTTGTTGGTCCGGTCCTAAATTCCTAAAGCGGAAACGAGTTTCCGCACTCCATATCCAAAGTTTTGAAACGTCGGATTTCTCTAGCGTGCCGCCGGCGCGCTGGTGCGGGCCGGGGCAGGCGCCGACGTTGGCGTCGTAATGGGCTTGAGGCCCGTGGGCGTTTTGCCCAGCGCCTGTTGAACCTTCTTCATCAAATCGTTGTATTGCGGGACCCAAGTTTCCCCACCCATGTCCGGGTACAGGTTTTGGGTCATGTCGATGTCGCGTTCGGCGTACTCCATCAACTTTTTCAATTCGTCTTTGGATGGTTGACGCTTGGCCATGTTGTAGCGGGCGAGCGCCAAATTATATCGCGCCTCGTGGAACACATCGCGATACTGCGAGTAGCGCGCCGTGATCTGTGCCAGACGCCCCCAGCCCCAAATGATGTTCTTGCCGCCCGCGTCGGGCTTGGCGCCCTTCATGGCTCGGTCGTAGAGCACGTTGAATCCATCCTGCTGTGAATCGGCGTACTGCTGATAGGTCTTGGCCGCTTCGACCTGCACGTTTAACATCATGTTGTTGGCCGTCAAGACCTCCGTGAACATCGTGATCGCCTCGTTGTATTGGCCAGTCTTTCGCAGGGCCATCGCCATTCGCATTTGAACTTGGATCTTCAAATCCGGCGGGTCAAACGTCTTTACTTGCGTAAGAATTCGATTGTAGGTGTCAACCGCCTTGCCGTAGTACTTCGCCGCCTCCGGTGTCATGGCGCCGCCGCCGGTGTCGAAGCTCTCGCCCATCCCGTAGAACGTTTCGGCGACCCAATTGAGCACGTTCAGTTCCGTGGCACCCGAGCCGACCTGATCCAAAAACGTTTCAAATCCTTTGGAGAGAGCCTTCTTGGCGTCGGGCTTTTCAATCAAGTCCATCTGCTGTTTCAAGTCGCGAGCCAAGCTGATGTAAATTGCAATCAGCTTTTGCTGCTCTTCCGGCGTCGAGCCGACCGTCGTCTTCAACGCATCCATTACGCCCTTGGCCTTAGCAATGACCGCGTCGCTGTTTTGAGCCGTGGCCAGAGAAGCGATGTAGCCGCGCAACGCGGTCTTGTACGTTTCCGCAGCAAAGCCTTCCTTGGTGGTCGCGGCATGCTTGCTATTGACCAGCGTCAGAGCGCCGATCTTTTCGTCTTCCAGCAGCGCGACGGCTTTGTCGGCTTGATCGGTGTCGACGTAGATTTGACCGAGCGACAACACAGCCGTGGCCATGGTGCTGTCGATCGTGCCCGTGTCGCGCATGCGGCCGATGCCGTCCGACAGAGTTTGTTGAGCGCGATTCTTCAGTTCGTCCATGCGCGTGCGTTCGCTAGTTAGCCGTTCGCGTTCGGCTGCCAGATCCACGCCGCTCGGCGCGCCTTCGATTTCCCACTTGCGAATGTCGGCGTCCAGGTTCCGCACGTCTTGCATGCCGCGCAGATAGACGCCCCACATTGCTTGGCCGGTCTTCAACTCCGCCTCGCCCCGCGCCGCAGAATCGGCCGGGATCTTGACCAGATACTGCTGAGCCTCGTCCAGTTTGCCTTCGCGGATCATGAACGGGATCAGGGTATTGAGAGCCTCGACCGCTTCCGGCTGATCGGGCCACGTGCGCGTGATGTAATCGGCAACTCCGACGATGCGGTTGGTCTCGAAGCCGGTCATGGCCGACAGAAATGCATTGCGATCGATGCTGCCGTCTTCGGCGGAAACGGCCGGAGCCAGCGTGGCCCGTTGTCCGTCCGATGCCTTCTCCAATTCCGCGCTGGAAATGATCCCGTCGCCGTCGGTGTCAAGCTGCGTGAACACGTCCTTCGCGTTGTCCTGGATTTCCTTGTACAGCTTTAGATAGCAGGCCATGGCGATCTTCGCACTCTGCCGGGCACCGCCGCTTTGCGGATAACGCTGAGCGATGAACTCGCCCATCACCGCCGAGTCATAGAACTGATTCTGCACATAGTACAAGTAACAAAGGAAGTACTGTACGACGTTGATCTCTTCCACGTCCGTATCGCTGGTAGCCAATTTCAGCGCCAATTGGAAGTAGTGCAGCGCTTGATTGGGTGCCGTCTCCATCAGCTTCTGAGCATCGGCCAATTGCTTCTCGTATTCCGCTTTCACGGTCGCGTCGGTTTCTTTCGCAATACGACCGGGCAGCGACGAAATCGCGACACTGGCGGTTTGCATCGCTTCGAGAGCGTCCTTGCCCGCTTGCTTGGCATCGGCGAACGTCTTTGGATCGACCGATTTGTCAGAAGGCGTGGTGGAAACTCCAATCAGCGCGAGAAATTCTCTTGCTTGGTCCTGGTAATCACTTGGCAGGCCCGCAACATCCGTGGCCAGCTTCCTGGCTTGGTTCATCCCCGCAGTAATTTGCGTGCGATTCGCCTTCTCGTCTTTCTTCGTCAAATCGTCCGCCAGCAACTTGTTGGCCCGCGCTAGCGAAAGTTTCAAGTACAGCCAGTCAGTTTCACGAGCCTCGTTGGTATTGGCCGAATCAACCATTGGTCCGACCTTGGCGATGGCTTCGGCGTATTTGTTCTGCGACGGGTCGAGCCAGCAATCCACAGCCAACACCAGCGTCTTCAGCTTCAGCGCGCGGAAGGCCTCAGGCTGATCCGGCTGCTCGAGCAAGTCCGTGAAATAGCTGAGCGCCTCTTTGTGGTCCTTCAATCGCAGGTAGCAGCGGCCCTGATACAGGCGCGCGTATAAACCGGCCAACCGCGTGCGATATTTTTCGTAGATGTCCTTGTACTTGGCCGCGGCCTCGGTGAGTAACGTCTTGTACTCTTCTGAACCTTCGACCACCGTATCGGCCGTCTCTTCCCGGATCGCGGCGCTCAGCAACTGGGCCTGCAAATACTCGGCCCGCAATGCGTCGCGCGTCTCGATCAACGCGGCGTCGGCTTTCGGGTCGAGCACGGGTTTGATGGCTTGCAGCTTGGTTTTCAGCGACTCCTCCGCAGCTTGGAACAGTTTAAACGCCTCGTCGTACATGCCACGCGCCTGCTTGAGCATGTCCGACTTCTGCGCGCCGCTCATGTTCTTGCTGCGTTCGACGTTCATCCGCGCCCGTTCAACCAGCAGGTTGCCCAATTGATTGTTGGCAGCGGTGATTAGCGGATGCGTGGCCCGCTCGGTCATGAACCGCTTGAGCAGCGCGTTGGCTTCGTCGAGCTGCTTCTCGCGGATGCCCAGATCGCGCTGGTAGCGGGCGCCGTTCACCAACGTCACGCCCTTTTCGTACAGCACCGTTTCCTTAAACTGCGCCGGAGCCAACGGGCTCTTTTCCATTTGGTCCAGGTATTCGAGTGCCGTGTCGTAGTAGCCGCGTTCGCGCAGCCCTTCCAAAAACTCGCGGCACGGTTCAACAGCACCGCTGAACTGCGCCGTGGTGGTCAGGCACGCGAAGATGCATGCCGCCAAGAGTATCCGGGAAGAGGAAAATCTGGTCATTGTTCCGTCCTCGATCAAGTTACCGTCCGCCGCCATGCAACCTGCGGCCGAGGCGATGTGGTTGTTCCGAACCGACTTTGTTTATGAACGCCAAACTGCGGCCATCGAATGACGGCTGCGTTGTTTTGCTTTGCTACCTCACCATCGACCCGCGCCGCACAGTTGTGGTAGTGCTCGAAGTGAAAACTTGCTCATCTCTGTTCCGTACAGACTATAAAGTACACACTGCCGTAGCAACCGTCTATCAACTAGTCGAGATTCCAACCGAATTTTATTCGCGGCCTGCTCAATTTCGGCCGCGCCCGGTTCGCACCCCTTCGAGCTGCTCGACCAACGACAAAAAACGCTGAAAATCCGGCCGGTCGGCCAGTTGCCAATTCACTTGATCCGCCATTTCTAGGACCGCCTGCAAGCTGCGCGACTTGGCGGTGGTGAACGGCGACTGGCGGAGAATCTCCGCCGTTTCCGCGGCCAACGCAGCCATCTGCAGCGACAACGGCGATTCGGACCACGACGGCGCGAATTGCAGGCGGCTGATACGCTGCCGCACGCGCATAATCTCGCCCGTGCTGGGGTCTCGCCAAGTGACCTCTGCCACGGCCACATCGTCTTCCGAGTTCGGCTTGAGCCAGACCTCGTACATCGCCGACGCGGCTTCGCGGCAGCGCAGGTCCGTCTCGACCGTTGCAATCGTCAAATCCGTCAGCGTCGTCGCCTCGTGGCCGAACAAGCGGTACGCGGCCACGGCCTGCGGATTGAAGGTGACCGCCACATGCGCGTCGGCCGCCACGATGGGCGACTGGCCCGTTAACGTTTCGACCAGCGACCAACGAATTTGTTCCGCCGTCTGCGCCGGACGTACGCTGCCCTGGCCCGCCGCGGCCAACTGTGCCAGCATCGGATCGGACGTTTGCTGGTCGCCAAGATCGAGCACGGTCATGCGCAATCCCGCGCCGGCGGCCATCGCTAAAAGTTCGCAAAGCTGCGTCGCTGTTTGCTCGGGCATCACGGCGCGGCCGTCGGTGATAAGGACCAGTCGCCGGGCAAGCCGCGCGTCGGTTGTCCCATCGACAGCCACGGAGACCGCCTGCTGCAAACCGGCACTGATGTTCGTGCCGCCGCCGGCATGCAGTGCGTCGATGCCGGCCAGCACTTGATCCGCGTGCTCGCGGCCGGCGTTTTCCACCATCTGCACGATCTCTTCGTTGAACACAACCAGCGACAAGCGGTCGCGCGGTCCCAGGTGGTCGAATAATTGTCGCAGCGCCCGCTGCGTCATCTCCAATCGTCCACCCCAACGCATGCTGGACGAAACATCCAGTGCCACCGTCACGTGCGTGGCCGGCAGTTTTCGCGCGGGCAAGTCGCCGGCTTGCACGCCGATTTGCAACAGGCCGCCGCCTTGTGCACCTTGTGGCCGGCTAAACACCGATGGCCCGGCCGCCGTGCGAATTCCCAAACGCCCGGACTGTGGCAATGGAAATTGATAATCCATCGCCGCTAAGAAATCCTCGACGCGAATCTCTTCGGACGCCGGCAGCCGTTGCTCGAACGCGCGACGCACGGTCAAGTCATAACTTGCGGTGCTCGTCGAGAGCGGCGCGGGGGACACGCGCAGTGACTGGTCCAAGTCCGGAAACACTTGCGGATGCACGCCGTGCAAAAGCAAGAAGCGGCGATCGTACGCGCGAACCAGCGGCGGCGGTACTCCGCGCGACACCGGCAGCAGCGTCGTTTCCAACTCCGGCAACTCGTCGTCCGCACGATGCGGTGCACCCAACGGCCCCCAGCGCAACAACCAGATATTGTCCCCAACGTGCAATCCCGACTGAACGGCCGCGATGAATTGTCCCGCCGGTCCCCTCGCCAACTGGTAATCCAAGTTCACCAGCCGCACGTTTTCTACCGGCGCAGTAGAAGCCACAGCGTAGATGGGCTCTGGATCAGGCACGTCGATTTGCTCAACCTCTGCGAAGCTTACTGAGGTATCGCTGGCTTCGATCTCAATCGGCCCGTCGTAAATCACGACCATCGTGTCACGATGCTCGACTGGGCGCATCGACGCGAGGATGGCAGAAAGTGCAGAGAAATACGCACCACCGACCAGCAGCATTAGTGACGCCGCGATCGCCAATCGTCCGAACTGCGACCGGCGACGAACCTGCGCGATTATCCGCAGCCGCGTTAACAGTCCCCACGGCAATTCAACGTTGCGCAGCGTCTGATCGACCTGCTCGTCCGCTACTCGCTGTTGGATGTCGCCGACCAGTCCCGCACGCACACTCACGCGGCGCAACTGCTCATCCAATTGCTCGTCACTCCACGATCCCAAGTCGCGCACGCGCGCTATCAGCCCGTCGGGCAGCGGCACGTCCCGCAACTGGGAATCGAGCAGATGATCGGAATCGTGTCGGGCCATGCGTTATCGTTATTTCTTCGTCTTTCCGTAGGACGGATTGCCAACCCGTCCCATACGATCAAAGAGGACGGATTAGCAATCCGTCCTACTGGGCGATCACATACTCTTGGCTGCCACTAACAGGTACTCGCGCAATCTCTGGCGGGCTCGGCTGACGCGCGACAGGACCGTTCCCAGCGGAACGTCCAATAGGTCGGCGGCTTCTTGGTGGGTCAAATCGGCCACGACTACCAGCAGCAGCGTCTCGCGCAGCTCGACGGGCAGCCGGTCCAAGGCATGTTGCATTTCGTCCGTGTACTCGTTGGCCAGCGGGTCGTGCCCCTCGACACTCACGTCCAGCGGCGTGTCGCCCGGCAGCACGCTGGGCGGCCGCCGCTTTCGCCAACGGTCCACCACCCGGCGACGCAAGATCGCCGCCAGCCAAGCACGATCGCCGCGCCCGCTCTGGTACCGCTGGCGGCTTCCCCACGCGGAACGAAACGCTTCCTGTACCATGTCCTCGGCCTCGTGCCGATCGCCTATCATGCGATAGGCCATACGGTACAAAGCAGGAGCATGGTCCTCGACCAGCGCGTTAAATTCCGCCTGTGTAAGCGCCAAGGCCAGCCTTTCATCAGCGGTTGCCGGCCGGGCCGGCAGTCGACTCGTACCTGTCAGGTAATCCTGCTTTCGCGGCTGCGGGCGGGCATTATTCCCCAGCCCCGCAACGCCTCGTGCGTAGCCGCCGCAAGCCGTTCCCTCGCCACGACATGCAACGGCTCGCTGGTGCGCGGCACAGAATGCACCTTCCTCCCTTCGATCCTAACCATGCAGTGCGGCGCTTGGCAAGCATCGGGCGTTGCGATCGCATGGGATCGCATGGGATCGTCGTAGCGGAACTCATAAGAGTTCCGAAGTTTCACAACTTCGGCTACCGATGGAACGAGGCCCCTAGTGCTTTGTCAATGCTCAGTTTGGGGTCGGCAGGTTACGTGGCGTAAGCTTCCAGCTTGCGTTTAATGGTGGAAATTGTGTTGGCAAGCAGGATGCTTACCCCACTTTTCAGCTTTGACGAAGCACTAGCCAAACTTTGCCACCAGCCGATTGACAATGGGCGGCATGAGACGGTCGAACCAGACGAGAAGTTTGCCGCCGGGGGTGAGAATGATTTCATGGCGGCCGCTGCGGATGGCACGCACGGTTCTGCGAGCGACGGCTTCAGCACTCATGCGGCCCAGCGCGAGCCACGGCAGATCGGCTTCGTCTCCGATCGCGGTGTCGAAGAATTCGCTTTCAGTCGTACTGGGACTGACAAGCAGCACGTCGATCTTCTCGCCGATAAGTTCTGCACGCAGCGCGTCGCTGAAGCCATGCAGCGCGAATTTGCTGGCGCAATACTCGCTCTTCTTCGGCACCGCGCGGTGTCCCAGCACGCTGCCGACGTTCACGATGATCGGTTTGGTGCCCGCCCGCAACAACGGCAAGGCAACACGTGTCGTTTCGACCGGCGCGAAGAAGTTGACCTCCATGATCCCTCGCATCCGCTCGGCGTCCGCTTCGGCAAACGGCCCAATCGCACCGCTGCCGGCATTGTTGATCAAGATATCCAGAGCGCCGAATTTAGTCTTGGCGGTGTCGATCAGCTTTTCGCGGAGTCCTGGATCGGTGATGTCGCCGACTACGTAGTGCGCGTCCGCACCGAGCGACTTCAGCTCTTCCACTAACTCCACCAACCGCTCTTCGCGCCGCGCGGTGACAATCAGTCGCGCTCCGTGCCGCGCCAAATCACGAGCAACCGCGCGCCCGATGCCGCTGGAAGCACCTGTAACAACGGCGCGACTGCCTGCGATTTTGCGTCTGGCCATCGTCACTCAACAAAGCGGCCTAGGAATTGACGTAGCCGAAGTCGTGAGACTTCGGTCGTCTCGTATAGTCGACAAATCCAACCTCATCCCGAACGCTCACGAGTTCGGCTACGACGTCAATTGAGCAACGTCGAATTGCGCAACGTCGAATTGCGCATCGCCGCCTAGTGGTTCGTCAAAGCTTAGTTTGGGGGTTGGGTGGCTGGGGTCGAGTTTTCGAGCCCCCAGCAAAAACCGATTCCGGGGGCTCGAAGACTCGACCCCGGCCACCCCAATTTTTTGGTCTGGACAAAGCACTAGGCCATATCTTCCAGCGTCGCGGCCGGCGGCGACGGTTCGCCAATCACCGTTGTTGCAGTTGCGTGCGGCTGACCGTTTCCGTTGTGAGGCCGGACGACGGCGTCTGGATCGTTCAAGCGGCCGAGGTATTTCTGCGGCAAGCGACAGTGGATTGTGGCGCGCGAGCCGTTGTAGCGCCGCGACAGCACTTCGCCGTGCGCGGCCAGGTAGGCCATCAACTTACCGTTGTCCACGCCCATCTCAACGTCCACGTCACGGAAGGAACGGCTCAGCGCGTCGCTCACTGCCAGCGCGAATTGCTCAAAGCCTTGTCGCGTGCGGGCACTGATCGCCAGCGCGTTGGGATAACGCTTGAGCACGCTGGCGACGCGAGTCTCCGCGTCGGGCACATCGATCTTATTGACGACCAGCAGCGTGTCCTTGGCCTCGATGCCGATTTCTTCCAGCACTTTGTACACCGCACCAATCTGGTCGTTGATCGCGGGGTTGCTGGCATCAGCCACATGCAGCAGCAAATCAGCTTGCCGGGCTTCTTCCAATGTGGCCTTAAAGCTGGCGATCAAGCGGTGCGGCAAATCGCGAATGAAACCGACCGTGTCACTCAACAGCACCGGGCCCCAATTCGGCAACTGCCACCGCCGCGTGCGCGTATCGAGCGTCGCGAACAGCTTGTCTTCGGCTCGCACGCCCGCGTTGGTCAACGCATTCATCAGCGTGCTCTTGCCGGCGTTCGTGTAGCCGACCAGCGAGACGGTCATGTGATCGCTGCGCGCCGCCACCTGCCGTTCCTTGCGGCGCTCCAACTGCCGCAACTCCATCCGCAGGTCGTGAATCCGCCGCTCGACCAGCCGCCGGTCCTCTTCCAACTGCTTTTCACCCGGCCCGCGCATGCCGATCCCCATCTTGATACGCGACAGGTGAGTCCACATGCGCTTTAGCCGCGGCAGCGAGTATTCCATCTGAGCCAGTTCGACCGCCAGCCGCGATTCATAGGTTTGTGCGTGCGTGGCGAAGATGTCCAGAATCAACTCGGTGCGGTCCAGCACTTTCACGCTCAGCGCCTTTTCCAAGTTGCGGGCTTGGCCGGGGCTGAGGTCGTTGTCGAAGACGACCACATCGGCGTCATGCTGGTCGACCAGCCGTTTCAGTTCCTCGACTTTGCCCTTACCAAGAAAAGTGGTGGCGTCCGGGCTTTCTCGCCGTTGGGTGAGACCGCTGACCACGCGGGCACCGGCCGTGGTGGCCAGCCCCTCCAGTTCGTCGAGCGGGTCGCTGTCAAAGAGTTGTCCGGGCAGGATAACGCGAACCAGCACGGCTGATTCACACGCAACGCTTTCAGCTCGTTCTCTTTCTCGCACGGCGATATGGAACCTCCTGTTTGAGACAACTTTCCCGCTGCTGAATTCTACGAGACAGACTTCAACCGCGACGAATTTGAGTATACTCGGCAGTCGCGGATTTTCCAAACTGCTTTTGCAAGTCGTTCTAACCCTGCCGATCTTGTCCGGGCAGTTGTTACATGCCGCCGCCGTATCCCATGTGACACTTCGCCGCAGCAGAAGGTTCGGGCCGCGCGGGTTCGACGTTTCAAACCGTAGGCCGGATTGCCAATCCGGCCCGTGGTTCTAATCCGGCCCGTGGTTGCTTGTCGCTCTGCCAACTACTAAAGAACCATGCGCGCGTCAATCGACGCGGTTGTCACTAAATGGTGAAACGGGCCGCAAATTGTCCGGCAGATTAGACCGCCAGAGTTCGTGCAGCGGCCGCTGTAATTGAATGTCGGCATCACGGTCGGCCAACAGTTGCCGTTTTTGCTCGTCAGTGGCCGCGGCCATCAGTTGTTGCTCTGTCAGCGGCTGACCATTGCCGATATCACCGCTGGCCACCACGTCGGCCCAATAGAAAATCCGGTCGCCGCAGTTCAGACGGGCGAACACCCGGCAATCGAGCCACGCCAAACAGTCGCGCAAGATGGGACTGCCCGTCGTGGCCGTATTGGTTTGGAGACCGGCCAGTTTGTCTCTCACGCGGCCAGAACCGATGGCAAAGTTCCAAGCGTGGCTGATCTGGTCCTTGCTGATCAAATGCAGCGCGAAGGCTCCACTGGTATCGATTAGCTCGGAAGTGAAGTGATTTGGAGCGATGCCGGCCAGTACTACCGGCCGTCGGCGGTCCAGCGACGCCTGCGAAACCCACGTGGCGACCAAGCCGCCGCGGCGTGATTGATCCGCCGCCGTGACGACCCAGACCACGCGGTTCACCCGCCGAAACACGGACTCGGTTTGATCGTAGTCAGGGTCCTTCATCGTCACATGGCGGCAGATTTGATTGGCGTATGTGTGACATCTATACTAAGGCTCTGTCAACGTCAAGCATTAGCCGCTGGGCACAAGCCCACGGGTTTCAACGCACGACCCGCGGGATCGCGCCCGGCGGCTAAATCTATCTTCGCAATTCCCGGCCCTTAAACAAGGAGCAACGCTCATGCAAATTCAAACCAATCGTCGCCAGTTTCTCTGTCAATCGGCCGCCGCGGCAGCGTCTGTCGTAGCCGCTGGGATGCTCCACAGGAAAACCGGTGCCGAGGACATCAAGGAACCCGCGTTTAAGATTTCGCTGGCCCAGTGGTCGCTGCACAAAACGCTGTTCGGCGGCAAGCTGGACAACCTGGACTTCGCCAATACATCGAAGGACGAATTCGGCATCGAAGCCATTGAATACGTCAATCAGTTTTTCAAAGACAAGGCCAAGGACGAGAAATATCTGGCGGAAATGAAGAAGCGGGCCGCGGACACGGGCGTCAAGAGCCTGCTGATCATGATCGACGGCGAAGGACGTCTGGGCGACCCGGACAACGCCGCGCGAACTCAGGCGGTCGAAAACCACTATAAATGGATTGAGGCCGCAAAGTTTCTCGGCTGCCATTCGATTCGCGTCAACGCGGCGTCGGCGGGTGAGTACGAAGAGCAATTGGAACTGGCCGCCGACGGTTTGCGGCGGCTAAGTGAATTCGGGGCCAAGCACGGACTGAATGTAATCGTCGAGAATCACGGCGGACTGTCCTCCAACGGCAAGTGGCTGGCCAGCGTGATCAAGAAGGTCGGCTTGGCCAACTGCGGCACGCTGCCCGACTTCGGCAACTTCGGCAGCTACGACCGCTACCAAGGCGTCGAAGAGTTGATGCCGTACGCCAAATCGGTCAGCGCCAAGAGCCACGAATTCGACGACGAAGGCAATGAGATCCACACCGACTACTTCAAGATGATGAAGATCGTGCTCGGTGCCGGCTTCCGCGGTTACGTCGGCATCGAGTACGAGGGGAGCAAGTTGGACGAGTACGCCGGCATCCGTGCCACCAAGAAGCTGTTGGATCGAGTACTCGAAAAATTCAGTTCGTAGCGAATGTCGTAGCTTGGGTCCATTGACCCGAGCAATTCGACGTGGTTTTCGCTCAGGTCGTCGTTTCGCTCGGGTCAATGGACCCAAGCTACGGAAGTGCGCCTCTTCGAACGCGCAAGCGCCCAGACCACCGATCTCTCCCCGCTTTCGTTTGTAGCTCACCACAGACGGCATCTCCCAGGTGGACACTTTGGCAAATCTCAAAATCCGGCCTGCCTCTTTTTTGTGCAGCACGGCCCGTGCCGGCCATTTACGCACGGCTGCCCGGCGACTGGGCACTAGCAAGCTATCGTCGTAAGTGATAGCACCGCAACGACATTCGTGCTGCTCTTGACTTGCAACCAAGGATTGGCGTAAACCGCGGTCCACGGGATCGCAAAATCCAGGACATGTTTTTCATTCAGAATTGGAAGGAGCCAGAAATGAGCGAAGTTGCCCAACTACCGTATCAGGAAGAACGCAAACACGAGGCCTTTCGGGTCGCATCCGAACTGTTCCGTCAGGAGCCCGACTGGGTGACGTTTTTCCGCGAGGTCCTTGGAGTCGGCGGTGTGGTCCGCAGGCTGTTCAATTCGCAAGACGAATTGAATGCTTTCGAGCAAACGAACGAGTACGCCGAAATCCAACAGATGGTTGCCAAGCTGCGTGAGCGCGGCGGCGTTCAATTTGACGGTAAGGAACCGACGCGAGTGATCACCGTGCGGCTGCCCAAGAGCCTGCACGAGTCGCTCAAGTCCGAAGCCTACGACCGCAAGACGAGCATGAACCAATTGTGCATCTCGAAGCTGCTGCAAGTAATCAACGAAGAGATGCAGACATTGGAGTTGACCAACGGGGAATAGTTTTTCGAAACGCCAATCGGAACCACCGCCCACTTGCCGGCGCACAATTGCGTGTGGCCGGCAAGTGGCGCGTGAGGTTTCAACGCCGATTTCCGCGAGCGTGAAATCCACTAGTGCTTTGTCAAATTTAGAAAGTGGGGTAAGCATCCTGCTTGCCAACCCGATTTCGTCCCAAAAACGCAAGCTGGAAGCTTACGCCACGCAGTTGGCCAACCCTAAAACTAAGCTTTGACAAAGCACTAGTGAGCGCCGGCCGTGTTCCAAACGTAGCCTATGTCCGGAGCGAGATCGGACAGAAGAGCTTCGAGATGCGGCGCGAGCAGTGTTGAAGGAACGTCGCCGAGCCTTTCTTTGCCGCGGGAGATGGGTGTCAGGCGTTGCGTAACTCGATCTTGAACTGGTGCAATGACCGCTGGGTCGGCGACAAGCGACCGGAACCTCGCGGCCGAGTGCGGCACAGCTTTGAATTCGGGCGAAACCCCCGAGTCCGAATCGACCGTGGGCAGCGCGGCGGCGCTGCCACCACTCATCGCATCGGGCGCCGCGGCTTCGCCTTCACCGCTTGGTGGCGGATTCCGCACGCGGGCGATCAGTGTGAAGACGTCGATCCGGGTCAGCAGATTGTCAGGCTCCACGTCGGGAAACTCAGGATCGGTCATCGCCGCCGGCCGAGGCACAGCTAACTCGGTGCCGTTGCCAAGTTGCCGTATCAGGGCAATTAACTTAAATACATCGAGCCTCTCGGCGTCCGCGTCGACGTCGAATTTGTCATCCCGGTTTTGCCACGGAAACTCGTTCATCACAACCTGGATTGTAAACGTCTCGGAAAGAGCCATCGGCGGTGTACCGTTGTCCGTGGCTGAAACCATCACCTCCACCGTCGCTGCGACGGACCGCAGCAAATGCACATCCGCCTTCAGTTTCAACTGCCCGGCTAATACCTCAAAACGGTCGTCCGAAACGTCGAACGAGTGCGTGTCACCTGTGTCCGGATCGACCACCGAGAGGTTGCCGACAACAGCGCCTAGAATGTTTTCATCGACCGCCTGCCGCGACAACGCGACGTCCGTCGGAGCACTATTCCTGGCGCAATCGTCGCCGCCGGGGGCGATGGCGATCGAGCAAACCAGCAATGAATCGGTCGCCGGGTCACCCGTGATCGGCATGCTGTTGGCCCTTGCAGTCACGTCGCTCGTCGTGTTGAGATAGCGTCCCTCGAGCGCCGCGGCGGGCACCTGCAGCGTGACGCTAAACATGCAGAAAGTTTGAGGGTCGACCGTTCCACCTGTAAAACTCAACGTGCTCGTGCCGGAAATCTGCGAGCCTGCGCCGCAGAAACCGTTGGAAGTCCCACGGCCGCAAGGCCCGGCAGAGCGGCGTTCAGGTCGTCGGTAAATGCGACTTGCGTCACGGGGGTTGGGGACAAGTTAGTCAGCGTAAACGTCAGCGTTACGTTGTCGCCGCTGAGAACCGCGTTGTCGCTGAACGATTTCGAGATCGTCAGCGGCAGCGCCACCACCAAATTATCTGCGGCCCCGGGCAGCGTCACCGGTGTACCGCCGATATTGGCCGAAAGATCGCCAGTTTGATTTGCATATTCGCCAGGTTCCGCAGCAGCGGGGATCTGCAGGGTCACACTGAATCTGCACGGCTCGCCGGCATCCAAACTCCCGCCTGTGAGCGTGATCGTATCGGTGCCGGAGATTCGCGAGCCGGGGCCGCAGACGTCGTTTGCGTCGGCCGCAACGGCAACCAGGCCTGAGAGAGCCGCAGCCAGATCATCCGAGAAAGTAATTCCCGAGGCGCTTGCGACCGGGCTGTTATTGGTGATGACGAATTCCAGATTCACCGTACCGCCGGCGGCGACCGGATCATTGGTAAAAGATTTCGTAAAGGTCAACCCGCCCACGTCGAGTTCATCGCTGGCCGGACTTCCAGTAGCTGTCTTGTTGAGCACCGTGGCGGTGACGTCACTCGTTGTATTGGTAAAACTTCCCGGCAAAGCCTCATCGGGAATCTGCAGCGTGACACGGAACGTACACGACGATCCCGCCATCAGACTGCCGCCGGTGAAAGTCAGCATCGAGGTGCCGTTCAAATTCGAGCCGACACCGCACACGTTGTTGGCCGGCAGTCCGATCGCCGTCAAACCCGAGAGCGTCGCACCAAGATCGTCAGTGAAGGAGATCGACGTGGCATTTGCCGTAGCGTTCTCGTCGTAAGCCAACATAAAATCCAGCACCACGGTGCCGCCGGGAATGGCCGCGTCGTCAAGGAAACGCTTCGTCAATTGCGGCGCGGCCACCACCTGCAAGACGTCAGTCGCCGGACGGCCGGTGAGCGACTGGCCGCCGACCGTAGCCGTGATGTTGCTGGTCGTGTTTGTGTAAGTCCGGCCCGATGTGCCGGGGGGCACGGTCAAGGTCACGTCGAATGTGCATGGCGCGTCTGGCCCCAGACTGCCGCTAGTCATGGAGAGCAACCGTACTTCTTCGGGCGGACCATCTTCGCCGGGTTGAGAAACGGTGATTACTTCAATCGAAGAACCTGCACCGCAAAAGCCGCTGGCCGGCAAGTTTTGCACCGCAGCGTCCTGCAGGAACTGATCGAGGTTGTCGGTGAAGGCGATGTCAGTCGCGTTACCCCCGGTGTCGGTGTTGGTGATGGTGAACCGAAGCGTTACGTCTTCGCCGGGCACAACCGGGTCGTTGATAAACATCTTCGTCAAACGTGGCACGGCCGCGACGAACAGGGCATCTTCAGCGGGTGCGCCCATCACGTTCGCCCCGTCGATGACCGCGGTGATCGTGCTGGTCGTGTTGATGTAATCTCCGGGAGCGGCGTTGCCAGGCACCTGCAGCGTGGCGGTGAAAACACACGACTCGCCTGACCCAAGATTTCCGCCG
Organism: Pirellulaceae bacterium; assembly: GCA_041744735.1. Lineage (GTDB taxonomy): Bacteria > Planctomycetota > Planctomycetia > Pirellulales > Pirellulaceae > JBGTKH01. The sequence goes on from JBGTKH010000617.1 coordinate 16,537, forward strand.
GTCAACATCAGCGTGCCGGTGCCGCTCAACGTGGATCCCGCGCCGCAGACGTTATTGGCGGCCAGGCCGACTGTCACGAGCCCAAGCAGAGTCGTGGTGAGATGGTCGGTGAATGCGATGCTGGTCGCAGGAAAGTTACGATCGAAATTGGTGACCGTGAACCTGACGTCGACCGTGTCGCCGGGAGCAACCGGATCAGCGAGAAACTCTTTCTTGACATGGATCTCATCGCGCGTGACCAACAGCGTGGCCCCGGCTTTGCCACTGGAAAGACTTGTGCGTCCGATCATCGCGGTCAATTCGTCGGAAAGGTTGCCCAATTGGCCAGGCGTGGTCGCGAAAACGTCGACCGTGACGGTGCAGCTTGAACCGGCTCCCAACGCGGGAGAGTTCACGGTGCCAACGGCGACCAAACTGATAACATCCGTACCAGGGTCGGCGATCAGCGCGGCAGGCATGGACATGCTGCCGCAATCGGTGGAAGCGCTCGCGGGATCTGCGACCACCATTCCCGATGGCAACGTGTCGGTAAAATCGAACTCAGTCACGGGATTTGGATTGGCCGTATTATCGATGGTGAACGTCAACTCTGTGCGGCTACCGAGATTGACGGAACTCGCCTTAAACAGTGTGATGTGATCGCCTCGAGAAAATGATTCGTGAGCTTGACCGGTGAGGTCCCCAGCCGTCCAGGATCGCGGCATGGCGTCCTGGTAAGCCCGAGTATAAGTCGATGACGAAAACAGAGGCCACGCGGCTGATACGAACGAGAGGCCCCCTTCACCTCGTTGATGTTCGTCCGCAAAACGGGATTCGCAAGGCAGCGGCCGATGGCCGACACCCAGCGAGTCGGGGACCACAGCAGATCCGGAGTAGTGCGCCGAGTCCGCTCGCGCACGAAAGGAGAAACCTGATTGCAGTTCGCCTGAAGCGGCCAGCAGATGCTCGAAGTTAGAGCAGGTCATGACCGAACTCGGACTCTCGCTGAGTGCCGAGAAGACGAAGCTCGCAAGTTACGAGAAGGGTTACGAATTCCTGGGCTTTCGGCTTTCGAGCAAGTCACGAACGATGCGACCCAAGTCCTTGGAGAAATTTAAGGCCGACCTAGCGCCCGAGCAAGTCCAGGAAGTCGTCGACGCCTTCGCCGCGCTGCCCAAGCAGATCGACACCATCGTCGGCTTCGAACACGGCACCAACGTCAGTGTAGAAGGCAAGTCCGAGGGCCTCACACATTGCTTCATCGTCACCTTTAGCAACGAGCAGGGCCGTGACACCTACCTGCAGCACCCGGCTCATCAAGCCTACGTAAAGCTAGTCAAAGACCGCCGCGAACAAGTGATTGTGTTTGACTACTGACTACTGGACGAACCAGTGACTGCGATCGGTTGCAGTCTGCAGACAATTAGTCAAGCTCCGGCGTCATCGCGGTCGGGTTGTCAACTGTCTCGCTCGAATGAGATCCTTGCGGGATGAAATGTTTCGATGAGCAACCGCATCGCCGACGATCGGTGCGGCGGGTCAGGTTGCCCACCGCGTCGTAGACGAAGTAGCGCGTGAAGCTAAGCTGGTTGGTCTCTTCGACCACGCGGTTCAAGGCGTCGTACACCCACGAGGTCGCGTTGCTGACCGGATCGGTCAGGCTGAGCATGTTGCCGACCGCGTCATAGGTGAAGCTGCTGACTCCGCTCAGAGCGTCGGTGCTGCTGGTGCGGCGGTACAGGTTGTCGTAGGCGTATTGCGTGACCTGCTGCAGCGGATCGGTGACGGAGAGCAGGTTGCCCACCGTGTCGAAGCTGAAGCTGGTCACGTTTTCCAGCGGATCGGTGACGCTGGTGCGGCGGCCCAAGCCGTCGTAGGCGAAACTGGTCGTGCGGCCGAGTGGGTCGGTTTGTGATAGCAACTGGCCGGAGGCGTCCCGCGTGAAGCTGATCACGCCGCTGAGGGCGTCGGTGATGGAGGTGTTTTGGTTCAGCGCGTCGTAGGCGTAAGTGGTGGTGTTATCGAGCGGGTCGGTGACGGTAAGCAGGTTGTTGGCGGCGTCGTAGGTGAAGGAGTAGACGGGCGAGGACGCCCATCCTACAGGGGCGTGGAGCGTGATGCTGGTACGGCGGCCTAGGATGTCGTAGGCGTAGGTGGTGGTGCGGTCCAGCGGATCGGTGACGGAGATGAGTTGGTTGGCGGCGTCGTAGGTGAAAGAATGGACGGGCGAGGACGCGCGAGGACGCCCATCCTACAGGGGCGGGCTGAATCAGTTGCACCAGGCGGTTGCGGTTGTCGTAGACGTACTCGGTGGTGTTGCCCAGCGGGTCGGTGACCGAGCGCAGGTTGCCGGCTTTGTCGTAGGCGTAGGTGGTGATCGGCGAGCCGCTGCCTGGATCGGGCTGCGTAACGCTGATCAGTCGGTTCAATTCGTCGTAGGTGTAGGTGGTCACTCGGCCTAGGGCGTCGGTTTGGGCGATGAGGTTTCCGGCTGCGTCGTAGTCGCTGAGTTGGACGGGCGAGGACGCCCATCCTACAGGGGCGGGGAGCGTGGTGATCACGTGGCGGCCGAAGGCGAAGGTGGTGACGTTGCCCAGCGGGTCGGTTTGGCTGAGCGCGCGGCCGAGCGCGTCGTAGCTCGTGGAATACACGGCAGAGGAAGGCAGCGTGACGGAGGTGTTGCGGCCCAGTGGGTCGTAAGCATACGACGTCATTCGGCCCAGCGGATTGGTGGCGGCAGTCATTCGTCCGGCAACGTCGTATGCGTGCATGGTGACGGTTGGATTGCCGTCGGCGTCGTGGTCGGGTTGAATCGTTTGCACGAGGTTGCCGGCCGTGTCGTAGATGTACTCGGTGACGCGGCCTAGCGGATCGGTTTCGTGCGTGAGGCGGCCGAGTGCGTCGTAGGAGAAGAGATGGACGGGCGAGGACGCCCATCCTACAGGGGCGGGCAACGTGACTTGGATCAGGCGGTCGAGGTTGTCGTAGGTGTACTCGGTGCGCCGGCCTAGTTCGTCGATCTCGGCGGACAAGTGATAGGAGGCGTCGTACTCGAACTCGACGAAGGCCAGGTCGCTGGTGCCGATGGCGTACGTCATGCGCGTGGGTTGGGCTTTGGCGTTGTATTGATAGGCGGTCACATGGCCTTGCGGGTCGGTGACGGTTTCTCGTTGGCCGGCCAGAGGGAGGGGGAGGACGGGTCGGAGACGTCGGAGACCCATCCTACAGTGTAGGTGAAAGTGGTCACCACGTCGTCGGTTTCGCAGTTCATCTCGTCATCGGGCTGCCCGACCACTTGGCGCACCGCCAGCACGTTGCCGTTGACCGGGTCGATGTCGTACAGCGTCAAGTGGCCCAGTGCGTCGGTATAGCTGGTCAATTGGTTAAATGCGGGTTCGTACGTCCAGGTTTGAATCGAACTGTCGGGCGAGACCATTTGCAGCAGGTTGCCGCGATCGTCGTACGAGTGCAGCGTGACGTAGCCATCGCCGCCGTCCGGGTCCGGCTGGACCAGCCGCGTCACGCGGCCCTCGGCGTCGTACTCG
>JBGTKH010000618.1:0-13486 GCA_041744735.1 Pirellulaceae bacterium
CGCCGAGTCGTACAACTACGACGAATTGGCAGAGATGTTCGACTTGTCGATCAGCGCCTGCAAGATGCGGATCAGCCGGGCGCGAGACAAATTGAAAGCACGGTTCCCGGAGCACAGCTTCGGCGACCCCGAGGATTGATCAGTCATGGCAAGCAACTTACTAGAACAATTGGCAGAGACCGAAGTTCCCACACTGCCGGCCGACTTCGACCGAAAGGTGCACCGGCGGCTGAATCATCGGCTGCTGCTGGGTCACTTGGCGGACTTGGCGATGCACGGATTGCCATTTGCTTTCATGCATTTTCTCACGGCGCTTGTCGGGCTGGTGACATTCAGTCTGACGGGCCATTACGCAAACAAAGCATCGCGCGATCGACGCGATCGCGACGCGGATTGAGTGTTCGACGGGCCAGGATGTGCCCAGGGTGTTAACAACAACTCCATTTGAAAGGAGAACAAACATGCAAAATGACGCAACAAATTCCGTCACGGGAGCGGGCGAGCAAGTTGCCCACCAACTAACGGCAACCGCCACAGAATCCACGAATGCTGTGCTGCAAAGTTTCCAAAACGCGGGCATGCAGTTGGTCGATTGGTTGCCGAAGATTTGTGCGGCAATCGTCGTACTGGTGATCGGTTACATTGTGGCTCACCTGATCGCACGAGCCGTCACCGCGCTGTCCGAACGATTCGGTCTGCAGCGAGCCGCCGACCGCAGCGGCTTGGTGAAGTCGATGGAGCAGGTCGGAATCAAGCACACCGTGCCGCAAATCGTCGGCACGATTTTCTTCTGGCTGTTGATGTGCGTGTTCCTGGTGGCCGCATTCGACATCCTGAATCTGCCGGCCATAACTGCGGCGATCGGCATCGTGGCCGCGTACATTCCGCGCGTGTTGGTTGCGACAGTTCTGGTTGTGTTCGGTTTGCTGTTGGCCTCGTTCGTGCGCGGCGTGATCGCCACCAGCGCGGACCGGGTCGGGTTGTCTTACGCCCAACAATTGGCCAACGGCTGCTACTACGTGCTGGCCCTGATGACGTTCATTGCGGCCTTCGAGCAGTTGGAGATCAAGTTTGAACTGCTCAACTATGCGATCCTGATTGCCTTCGGCGCAGTTGCCGTGGCGTTGGGACTTAGCTTCGGACTCGGCGGTCGAGAGGTCATGTCGGGCATCCTTTCCGGTTACTACGTGCGACAGCGGTTGCAAACCGGCGACCACGTGAGCGTGGCCGGTTACGAAGGCATCGTCCGCGAGGTCGGCCCGGTCTCCACGATCATCGAAACCGACGAAGACGGCCTCCTGCATCGCCACAGCATCCCGAACGCGAAGATGCTGAACGAAGCGGTGCGTTAGGCAAGTCCCTGATAAGGACGTACCAATCAGCGTAGCCGAACTCGCCAGAGTTTGGCCGATCCTCCAAAGTCTGGCGACTTCGGCTACGGGTAGATTAATAAGCCGGACTTGCCTTAGTAGCGACGCTTAGGTCTCTGTTTCGCGCCGCCGCTGCATCGTGTGTTGCTAGCGGCGGCGCGAAGTCGGTTGCTCTTGCCGGGGTGGCGGATTGCGGTTAGAGTCCCGGCCGGTTTCCACTGTCCCGACGGCGGTTACGTCACTTCACCGCGCGATTCGCGTACGCATCGCATGTGTGACTCTGCGTTCAACGATGAACTTTTCCTCTCTTCATCCGCTGTGCAAGCTGGGCATTTGGGTTCTGTTGTTGACCGCCGCGTCGGCAGCGATTCAAGCTGTGGCGTGGTTCATCGGGCTGGAATTCGACATCCTCAGCAACGACAACGGCGGCCGGGGCATCCTGCTGACGGTGGCTATCGCGTCACTGCTGTTTGTGATCGCCGCCGAACGCCGTCCGATTGCCGACTTTGGTCTGTTCATCGGTCCGCGCTGGAAACAACGATTCTTTGGCGGCTTGGCCATCGGCGTGCTCACGTACGTGGCGTATCTCATTCCGGCGACGGTCGCTGGCGTCTATACGATTCAGACTGACGGCGTCACGCTGATGCAATGTCCGATGGGGCTGTTGAGTTCGCTGACCACGTTGCCTCTGGCGTTGACGCAGCAAATCGTCTTCAGCGGTTACCTGCTAAGCATGTTACGAGACCGTTATCACCGTATTGTCGCAGTAGCGGTGTCCGCGGCCTTGTTTGCCGTGCTGAATCAACTGCAACAACCGCAATTGCTGTTCAACGCGGAGATGCAACCGCTGCTGTTGGGTTTGTTTCTGGCCGCGATCCTGCTGGGCGTGCTGCGGTTACAAACGGGCAACATTCTGTTTCCGGCGGGACTGCTGGCCGGGTGGCTGTTTGTACGACGGCTATCCGCCAAGACTGGGTTGTTGGCCACGCAGTGGGATTCGCCGTGGCTGGATTGGTTCGCACCGGCAGGCGACTCGCGGCAGGCTCCCGTGATGATCGCCGTATTGAGCATCGGGGTTGTCGCGTGCTGGATGGTGCTACTGCGCCGGGGCGAAGGAAAGGCGCCGGCCTCAGCGCAAGGTATCGACGCCGACTTCAAACGCGTGTTTCCATTCTCGCACACAAACGGGCTGTCGCCGATCGATCTTTGGCTGTCGCTGTTGATCTCAGTTAGATTCCGCGTTGGATTGAAGTACACACCGCGGCTCGCGGCGATTCTTATCGTCTCGGCGATCAACACCGTGCTGACGTTGCCCGAACGAATCTTGTTGCCGCTGCTGCTGCGCCGCCGCCGCGTGCCCGATCCGGTATTTGTCGTGGGCGTGCATCGCAGTGGGACCAGCCACTTGCACAATCTGCTCTCGCTCGATCCGCAATTCTGCACGTCGCGGCAATATCAAACGATGAATCCCGTCGGCTTCCTGTTCTCCGGCTGGCTGATCACGCCGCTGCTGGGTTTGTTCATGCCTTGGAAGCGGCCGATGGATGCGGTGCGGATGAGCATGTTCTCGCCGCAAGAAGAGGAATTCGCCATCGCCGGAGCCTGCCGCATGTCGCCGTATTGGGGCATGACGTTCCCGCGACTCTGGCCGGAGTTCGACCGGTACATCTTTCCCGATCGGCTGCCGGAGCGGGAGAAGCGCGCTTGGCAGCGACAGTATCTGTTCTTCCTGCAAAAGCTGACGCTGTGGACGCGCCGCCGGCCGCTGCTTAAGAGCCCGCACAACACGGCCCGCGTCGCCGTTCTGCTGGAGACCTTTCCGCAGGCCAGATTTATCCACATTTGCCGCCATCCATACACCGTCTACCGCTCGAACGCGCACTTGGCACGCGAAGGCCACGTGATCAATCAACTGCAGGACCCGGACGAAGACCATTCGTATGCCGCGCGATTCTTGGAAAACTATCGGGTGATGGAAGAAGCGTTCGAGCGTGATTCGCGGCGTTTGCCGGATCGGCAGGTTGTGCAAGTTCGCTTCGAGGACCTGGAACGCGACCCAATTGCCACGATTCGGCGAATCTACACTCAGTTAGGCATGGAGTTCACCGCCGAGTATCGCCGCCGCCTGACGAATCATCTCAAAACGCTGAAGGGTTATCAAAAGAACCGCTACCACGTGCTGCCCGACGACCAGCGACAGATGATCGACGCCGCAATGCGCCCGTTCATGGCCGAGTGGGGCTACCAAGGCGACGAAGTTCTGCCGCGCCCGGCGCCGCGCAAAGCCGCCTAGCGCTTTGTCAAAGCTGAATAGTGGGGTAAGCATCCTGCTTGCCGTTGATTTGGTCGGCCGTCGCAAGCTGGAAGTTTACGCCACCAACTTGGTGTTTGTAGTCCCGGCTTCAGCCGGCGACTCTGAATCCTTGCGAGGCCCGCTACCCTCAGTCGGTGCCCCACTGCCGCACCGCTTCATAGGCCGCGACCGCGACCGAGTTCGATAAGTTCAAACTGCGGACCTGCGGCCTGATGGGAATGCGCAGCGTGCGGTCGCGATTCACCTCGAGCAACGACGGCGGCAGTCCCTGCGTTTCGCTGCCGAAGACCAACACGTCGCCAAGCTGATACTGGACGTCCAAGTACGAGCGAGTCGCAGTCTTTGTAAAGAACCACGGTTGTTGACTAGGCAGGCGCTGGACCAGCGACTCCCAGTCGTCCACAACATCCCACTCCAGATGTTCCCAATAATCCAACCCCGCTCGCCGCAGCGTCTTCTCATCCGTGCGAAACCCCAGCGGCCGCACCAGCCACAGCTTGGCCCCCACAGCCACACACGTCCGCCCCACCGCCCCAGTGTTCGGCGGGATTTCCGGTTGATACAGGACGATGTGCAGACGCGGTTCGTATTTCACACGCTAGGGGATATCACCGAAGCTTCAGCGCGTCAAGCCACAACGGCACACGGGCGTTCTTCCGCATCTTGACGGAGTTGCGTGATTCATTCCGCAGTCCGGATTCGTTGCAGCATGTCACTGTCCACATCGCACCGCGAATCGTTGGTTGTCGTACTGGCAGCATTCCTAAGCGTAGTAATCTTGTACGCGTGGATCGCGGCGCCTGGGGCCGTTTATGGCATGGCTGTCGTGTTGGCGGTATTGGTGCTTGTTTGGCCGCACATCGAGTTCGCTCGATCACTTGTACACGGTCGACCTGCCCGGTCGCAGTTTGGATTGCGACGTATGCTGTTGCTGGTGACTGCAGCGGCGATCTTGTTTGCCTTCGGCGTCGTCGTCGACGTTCTGATCCTTCTTGCGTTTATTGCTTACACTTACGCTGTAGGACCTTGCTTCGGTCGCTTGATCGGTCGCTTGCTGACCCACTCGCAGCACGCGTCGCGGCCGTTGATCGTTCTAAAGTTTGCAGGTGCCGCGACAGGTGTCACAGCAGCACTGATCGTCATGGTCTGCGTCCTGGCTGGTACCGGCGTGGTATTACAAGCGCACTTTGAATACATACTTCCGCGGCTCCTGTTTATCTGCTTCGGCCTTGGTTGCGTTTGCCTGTTTGGCGACCTGGTCGTATTCCTAATCCAGTCCTGCCTGCCTCGAGGCAAAGTCTCGACCGAAATCGCTCGTACGTCCGGTCGTTCGTACAGTCGCGGCCTGCATGTCATCGCGACGATGTCGATGCTTGGAGTCGGCTTGGCTGAATTGACGATGCTGACTTCGATTGCTGTATTCGTGTTCATCAGCCAACGTCCTGTCGGTAATTTGAGTTTGCCGAGTGCGATTGTTGGCGCACCAATAGGATTCGGTGCATTGTTCGCTTGGATGTTCATTTGGGGCGACAATGGCAACGTTAGACAAATGGTCTGGAGTGGGCTGCCGTTTGCCGTGCTCTTCATCGCCTGGGTCGGAGCGTTCATCGGCGGCCTCATCGGCGCGCTGGGTTGGCTAGCCGCCGAGGTATCTTCCAGCAATCCCGCAATGAAAACCAGGTCGATCAGTCGCGATGATTGAATCGCCGCCGTATTTGCAGGCCATGAGCCGCTTGACATCGTCCCACCGACGCAATTTCATCCGTCGCGCATTAAAAAAGCCGCAGGTTCGCCCATCGCAAGCCAATGCCACTGTGTTGTCACCGGCCCCACGAGAATCGGGGGTCGTATACATTTGTCACGATGGACGTGAACTGGCACTTCGGTCTGGTAACATCTGCTCTAATAGAGCCACCCCATGTCAGGACTCGTTTGATGAACGGCATACCCCGCCGCTCCGGCAATGGAAGCTTCTCAAGGCGCTCTCGGTTCGGCGCCATGGCATGACCGTACGCGAAATGTCCGAGGAAGCTGGTGTCGGCTTTGACTTGCAAAGCCACTTCTCCGACTCGTTTGGCGTTTACGAGGGCCAGGGGGACGTTTGCGTCAAGGTGCACTTTGGCAAACCCGTCGCCCGTTTCGTGCAGGAATCGCGTTGGCACTCCAGCCAGCATCTCACGCCGCAAAAAGATGGCTCTCTGATCGGCGAGTTTCGACTGTCCGGCACCGAAGAAATCAAGAGTTGGTTACTTAGCTTCGGCAAGCATGCGGTGGTGCTGGAGCCGGAAGCGCTGCGCGCCGAAGTCATTGTCGAACTTAATACCATGATCGAACAGTACCTACCCGACCGGCGCCCTGCCAAGTTACAACCACGTTCCACAACCAGCGGGTCAACACATCACAGTCCGAAACACCGACCTCGCTAACAGGGGGAAGATTCCCATGCCCATCGTCGATCTTGCATTTCCCATGTTGAGCGCAAGCCCATTCCAGCCGACCACGGCTATCACCTCTACGCCGCCCTCTCCCGCATGCTGCCGGTGCTGCACGAAACGCACTGCGGCTGTGTTGTGGCGCGTGCCACAAACAAGAAACTCTCCCGCATGCTGCCGGTGCTGCACGAAACGCACGGCATCGCCGTGCACCCGATCCGCGGCGACCGCCGAGTGCTCCGGCATCGCTGAGTCTTCCTCGCACACCACGATCGCGGATTTCCCGACCTGAGGTTGGCAAACGACAGTCAAGATATTACCTTGAATTACAGAAGATCCTAAGGACTTGGTCAAAGAAATGATTACTTGCTCTGCGTTAAGTGACCAGCTTGTGCCGATTTATCAACAGCAGTTGGATTTCGGTTCGGACGCGGCTACCGGTCAAACGGACTGCGGACGTGAGGAATTGGAAACGATGCTGGGTGTCGGCGTTCTCATCTTTCAAAACATCCGCCAGCGCCATTTGGTGTGGCATGCCCAGGTGGAGACAAACCAGATTCCCTACGACGTCGAAGATGCTCAGGTCTTCGCCGACCAGTACCAGCAATGGAAAATTGCCACCGAGCACTGGCTCGCGCAGGTCGAAAAACTACAGCATAAAGGCTACGAACCGGACCATGCGGCGGAGGTTCGGACCTTCCACAACGAGTTGAAGCTGGTCGATCTCGACGTGCGCGGTCTGATGCGCCGTTGGGAGGACTTGGAAAACGGCAAAGGGATGGATGCTGGCGAGTTTTTCGCTTCCCTTCCGAAACGCGCTTCTGCGTAATCAATCGTCCACATGTGGCTCCTCGGTCCAGCGAATGCTACCGACGTGCAGCGACGTTTCGTCCTGGCTGTACCTGAACGACACCCGAAACAGAAAACGCCGCCCCTGGTGTTTCGCCTCGCAGTCGAAGACTTGGTGGTCTGCAGAAAAGGGAAAACTTGCCGGTTTGCTCCACTTCGTAGGCGAAACCGCCAGTCGTTCATTCAACGCTTCGCTGAGCAGGTCGAGCACCGCGCCAGGCAGCGATTCTGAAAGCGCGTCTCGCAGGTCCCGGTGAATCTTCAGTCTGAATGCCATCGGACGTTCCCCGTTTCACTCCGTTACGCGAATTGTAGCACCGAATCGACAGTTTGCATGTTTGTCAGTTCCTGAGTAAAGCGTTAGAATCAGCCTTCAAGTTCCAAATTCAGTGTCAGGTTGGACACATCTTGACCCACCTCATTGCTATCATTGCGTCTATGTTGCGTCGATTTTTCATTCCTGGAAGTTTGTCATGTCCCATATCGACCTCGCATTCCCGCTCCTAGCAACTCACTCGATCCCTGCCGACCACGGCTACCACCTCTATTCGGCACTTTCTCGGCTCGTGCCGGAAGTGCACCGGCAAAATGGGATGGCCGTCCACCCAATCCGCGGCCAGCAAACCGGCAACCGGCAATTGGCCCTGACTGATCGCAGCCGTTTGGTGCTGCGAACGAACACAGAGAACATCGCGCCGCTGATTCAGATCGCCGGCAAATCGCTTCAGATCGGCAGCGTGAGCGTCCGTGTCGGCGTCCCGCAAGTCTGGCCGCTGAAGCCGACCCCTTCGCTGCGCAGCCGTCTCGTCGTGATCAAGGTGTCCGACGTCGATGCCTCACAGTTGACAGCCGAAACATTCCTGGCCGCCGCGCAAAAACAACTCGCCGCACTCGGCATATCCGATCAAGCGCAGCTAAGCATCCCCTGCTCCCGCGACGGAACATCGCCCCAGCGCCGCACCTTGCGGATCAAAGACAAAGAAGTCGTCGGCTACGAAGTCATTATCGAAGGTCTAACCGCCGAAGAATCGCTAAACATCCAAGAGCAAGGCCTCGGCGGCCGTCGGCATATGGGGTGCGGCGTGTTTGCGCCGTTCGTGCAGCGCGAAGGAGGCGGCCATGATTAGCCGACTTTGGGCCAAAAGTTGGGACGAACTCGAATATGGTCCAGCGCCTCCGCATGTGCTGTTGCCGGGGCATCTACACGATGTCTACGACGCAGCAACGAAGGTGCTTGATTCGACCGGCGACGACCAGCTTCGCGCACTGGGGCTGAATCCGAATGGCCTCCGCGAGCGATTCCGACGGAGCGTGCTGTTTGCCGCCGCGCTACACGACCTGGGCAAGGCGAACGATCATTTTCAAGGCATGATCACGGGTCGGCGCGACGTCCGAGAACATCCGCAAGGGCTGCGACATGAGTGGGTGACGCTCCTGATGATGCGTCAGCTATATGACTGGCTCCTGCCGGCGGTCGGGACCGAGTTGGACCTCGCCATCGCCGAGTGGGCCGTTACGGGGCATCATCCCGCCCCGGGTCATGATAGCCCGCCAAAGAACAGTCGCGACGGATCGGGGGTGGAAATCGAACTGCTCATGGGACACGACGACTTTCGCACGGCCTTGCTTCCGTTGCAAGATTGGTTCGGACTGGCAACACCGCCCACCTGCGCCAACATCCGGCGGACACTCGTCGGCGACGGAAATGTCTTCGAAGAAATCGGACAGTGGTTTCGCCGAAGCCGACAAACGTGGGACAAGTTGAAGTCACACGAGCGACGCTTCGTCGCGGCGGTCAAGAATTGTCTAATTGCGGCGGACGTTGCGGGCTCCGCCTTGCCGAAGGCGTTTCCCGGTGACGCTGACCGTTGGCACTGGATCACTCGGTCCTTTGCGACCAAACCGGAACCGGGCGACTTGCAGTTGGTGGTCGATCTTCGGCTGAAAGGGAACCAGCCGCGCGGGTTTCAACAAGCGGTCGCGGTTGCCGCTTCGACGTCCCGAGTGACGTACGTGCGAGCCGGTTGCGGCACCGGCAAGACGCTCGCGGCGTACCTTTCGGCAGCGGCGAATCACCCGACGCGCCGACTGTATTTCTGCTATCCAACAACCGGCACGGCGACGGAAGGCTTTCGCGACTACCTGTTCGACGAGAGCGAGGAGCTTCCGCGTGTCGGCGCGAAACTGTTTCATAGCCGCCGCGACATCGACTTTGAAATCATCTTGAACACGGGACGCGACACCAATCGCGCCGATGCGGACGCCGCCGCGAGACTGGACTCGCTAGAGGCTTGGTCCACGCCCGTCGTGGCCTGCACCGTCGATACGGTTCTCGGCCTGATTCAAAACAACAAGCGTGGGCTGTTCGCCTGGCCGGCGCTCGCGCAAGCGGCGTTTGTCTTCGACGAAATCCACGCCTTCGACGATCGACTGTTCGGCGCATTGCTGCGATTTCTCAGTGACTTGCCGGGGCTGCCCGTGTTGCTGATGACGGCCAGTCTGCCGGCCGCGCGCGAGATGGCACTCCGCGAGTTGCTCGAATCGCAGGGCCAAACGTGGTCGCCGATCACCGGTCCGCAAGACCTGGAAGAGCGACCACGCTACCGAAAGCGGCTCGTGCCGGCGGCCGATCCACTCGACGCTGTGCGCGAAACAGTGGCGAGCGGCGGCAAAGTGCTGTGGGTGTGCAATACCGTGAAGCGCGTGATGGACGCGGCAACAGGAGCGGCGGGTCTTTCACCGCTGCTCTATCACAGCCGTTTCAAGTACGAGCACCGCGTCGCGCGACACACAGCGGTCATGGAGGCGTTCAAGGGTTCTGATCCGGCACTTGCAATCTGTTCACAAGTCGCCGAAATGAGTTTGGACCTGTCGGCCGACTTGCTCGTCACCGACCTCGCGCCGGTCCCAGCGTTGATCCAGCGTCTCGGCCGACTCAATCGCCGCGCCGAGGAAGGCAGTCCGACGAAACTGTTTATCGTCGTCGAGCCGGATACCGACCTTCCTTACTCAGCGGCCGATCTCGAAATCGCACGGGCTTGGTTGACCCGACTCGCGTTCGACGGAATCTCTCAACGTGACTTGGCGACTGCATGGGAGCAGGCGGGCGATCAGCCGCCGGAAATGATCGGAAGTGCGTGGCTGGACGGCGGTCCACGAACAGCCGTCATCGAACTCCGCGAAGCGTCACCTGGCCTCACGGTGATCCTGGAAGAAGACGTACCGCGCGTTCGCAGGCAGCCCAAGGACCTGACGCGATTCGTGCTTCCGATGCCGCCTCCGCAACGCGGTTTGGACTGGCGCAACTGGCGACGCGAGCGTGGCCTGCCCATCGCTCCGACGCAATCCATCGACTACGACCTGTTACGAGGTGCCGCATGGCGAAAGTAACGCAGCTTCGTGCAACAAGAAGTTCAGAAGGAATCCAAAGTGATGATCGAGAATTGCCTTTCCCGAAAAATTTTGAAACGCCTGACGGCATCAACGAATGTCGCAAACCCTTTGCGATTAACAACCTACTCCATCGTGAAGTACTCAACGCCCAATGGGCATCACCCAAAAACTTAGGCCACTATGGCGACTTGCGGGCCTAACTTGGTAGATTCTGAAATGTTAACAATGGACTAGGTAAAAGTCAATCGGAGGCTGCCGTGGAAATCACACGCGAGCTAAACGAGGAAGTTCGGAAACTGTGCGAGCCAATTTGCCGGCGCGAAGCAAGGAGTAGTTCGATCCAACCTGACCAGCTCGTTGACGAAGTGTCGAACCAGATTCTCTTTCGACTCTGGGGAAAAGAGCAGGTCACTTTGGACCGGTACGTCCGCAAGACCGCGAGGCTGGACGCGAGGAAGTTGTGTCGCAAGTCGCGTCAGAGACGCCAACTTGAAACTGACTTGAGCGCGCTAGACGAGACAAAGTCATCGCGATGTCGTTGGCCGCACAGATCATCCATCCTGGACGAGGTTATCTATCGCGAGGAGTTGAGCCGCAACGTGCAATTTCTGAAGAACACGTCAGTCCGAACGCGACGAGGAAGGAAACCGAGATGATCGAACTGCGTTTCAAGGTTACAGGAAAAACAATCCCCGCCGACCATGGCTACGTGCTGTATTCGTCGCTGTCTCGATTGTTGAGCGAAGTGCATCGTGAAAACGGCATCGCCATTCAACCGATCCGCGGCCAGCAAGCGGGCGACCGCCAATTGCAGCTTTGCGATTGGAGCCGTTTGGTTGTCCGTGCTGCTGCCGAACAAATCCCGGCCCTAGTTCAGCTCAGCGGCAAACAACTCAATCTGGCCGGAAGCCTGATCCGCATCGGCGTGCCGCAGGTGTTTTCGCTTACGCCGACACCGGCTCTACGCAGCCGACTGGTCACGATCAAGCTCGACCAGGAAAGGAACGGACCTTTCACCTCGGAACGATTTGCCGAAGCTGCTCGCAAGCAACTCGACACGCTCAGCATTTCCCGCGAAGCCTTCCTCTCCATTGGCCGCCGCCGGACGCTGAGGATCAAGGACAAGGAGGTAATCGGTTTCGAAACGATCATTCAGAGGCTGACCGCCGATGAATCAATCGCTCTCCAAGAACGCGGCCTAGGCGGTCGCCGCCACATGGGATGTGGGGTGTTTGTGGTGTTTGTCAAGCGTGATGGAGGCAGTCGGACTTGGGCCCATGAGCGTGGCCTGCCGATCGCTCCGACGCAATCCATCGACTACGACCCGTTACGAGGTGCCGCATGGCGAAAGTGACCCAAACTGCCGCTCCCGATCGGCTGACGATGAAACTTTTTGGACCGGGCATGTCTGCTCTGCACCGCGCCGGTTTGGGTGGCCTCGCTTGCACCCTCAAGGCGATGGAACGACAAGTCGAGTCCGGCCAATTGGCCAAGTCCAAACTTCCGGCTCCATTCGTTGACGGCCAAGCACCGTGGGAAATCGACGAGTATTCGGTCACGCTCAAGTTCGGCAAGCCGGAACGGGCCGGCGTGTATTTGAAGAAGTTGTTCGAATTCGCGTTCGCACTTCGGAAAGACGGACTCATCTACCTCCCCGGCCAATTTGACGGTGGCGACGCTTCCACGGCCGTAATCGCCGATTTGCAAGCCGGCCTCACGCTGACGTTTCTCCAGCACGGCAAGGTCCGACAATTGGCGAAGGAGGCGACCATCGTCAGCTACGATCCGGAAGGCGAAGGCGTTCCGGGCGTTGTTGTGGAATATCGAAAGTGCTCAGGCTTCAAGCATCAGTCCGGCTGGGAGGACTTCGTCGACAAGAAAGGACAACTCGTCAACGACACGCTGAAGGTCGACGGCCCGATCAGCCCCGGTTCGGTCGTGCGTCACGTTGCATTCACCGGCAGCACGGCCGCCGAAGACCCGCCCGAACGAATGCTGCCTCTGTACTTCGCACTGGTCGGTTGCCTGTCGTTGCCTGTAAATCGGGGCGTCGCCGCGCTCATCGTTCCCGAGGTCGAGAACTTGCTCGACTTCATCTATGACCGTCCGGCAATGACGCCTTCGACGGCGACGGATTGTCAAATTGCCAATGCCGCCGACGCCGGTTTTCGAGCGCAGATTCGTGCTCGCCAAAACCCAACTCGGCGCGCGGCGATCAAATCGCGAGCCAAGCAAGCCCTGCGTGGTTCGGCCATACCTGGCTGTTACGTGATGACATTCACCCCGACGCCGTGGGCTCGCCAGCAGAAGTCGCGCGTCGCCACGATTCGCGTTCCCCCCGCCAGCGACAGACTGCTCGATCGCTTCGAACGTGCGCTCAAGCATCTTGCCCCGCGGATCGTCGCGAGGACCGTCAAGGAAAAGACGGGGCGTGGCAAGCAGAAGACCGTCGTCGAACGGAAGGAGTCGTTCCGCGCCGACAGCATTGTGCGTCCCTTGATCGCCGAGAACCTGGCAACTAGCCGGCCGTGGTATTCCGGGTTCGTGGGACTGATGACGAAGAAGAACCCGGCCACCGGCAAACCTTACCGTGACCAACTTTCTTTTGAACGAAAGGGACTCCATGCCATGATCGCCGACAAAACGATGTGGGACGACGAGGGCGAAGCGCTGATCGTGAAGGCCGTTCACGAAGCAATCCGACAGAACCTCGGACGGATCAAGGAAGAAACAGATGGAAAAGGAGATCGGCCGCCGTCCCAGGCCACGAAAAACCGTTGGACGAGGTTTCAAGAGCGGTTGCGAATTAGTTTGGCGGGAGCCAAACGAGCCGACGATGCGCGACACGCACTTTGTGACTTGTTCAGTCGCGCAGGCCGTATTCCAGCCTTGATCGACGGCTGGAAATCAGTCCTTCCGAAACTGTCGCCAAGCCGTTGGCAACTCACCCGCGACCTTGCGCTGCTTGCCCTATCCAGTTATGGCGGCAAAGGCAGATTGGACACCGATGCTGTTCCCCCCGATACGAGCGACAACTAACTTTTCAAGGAGACCACTCAGATGTCGATTCATGTATTCGCGAACTTCGTTACTCCCTTCGGCACCGCCGCGAACAACCGAGCGGAAAA
>JBGTKH010000619.1:0-5037 GCA_041744735.1 Pirellulaceae bacterium
CCGCCACCACCACCACGGGGGCGGTCGGTCTTGGGACGGGCTTCATTAACATTGACCGCTCGGCCGGCGATCTGCTTCAGGTTCAGTTCGGCAATGGCCGTTTTGGCCTCTTCGCCGTTGGGCATCTCCACAAAGGCAAAACCGCGCGGCCGCCCGGTTTCGCGATCCATGATGATGTTGACCGACGATACTTCACCAAATTGGCTGAAAGCATCGCGCACCTCATCTTCCGTTGCATTGAACGAAAGATTGCCCACATAAATGTTCGTCACAAAACGCTCCTCAACAAAAACAGGAACAGAAACAGGAACTGGGAGGTTGTGATCCGGCTAGCCGAACCGAATTTGCTTCGTAGCAGCGTATCGCAGAGGTCCCAGACGCCCAGAAGTATGCTGATTTCCGCACCAAAAGTCAATTGGTGTTTCCCCAAAAGGCCGGGGAGGAAAGAAATTATTGAAGGAACGCGAGAGTCCGGGTGTGGGACAAAAGGGAAGGCGGACGGATTGGCAATCCGTCCTACATTCGCGTTGGCCGATACACCGTCACGTGCGATCCATCGGCGAGGAATGCGGAATCGGGCGGTCGCGAGAGGACCTCGCCGAACTCGGCGCCGTAGAGCTGCGTAACGTCGCAGTCGAGTGTTGCCTCGGCCGCCTGCCAGACGTGCCAGGGAGGATGTTCGACGTGGTACTCGATCGTGCTGCCATCTCGTTGCATGCAGTAGCCAAAGTAGTGCTCGGCGATGAACGCTTCCAGCGATCCCGGCTCAAGCGGCTGAGCGGGACCGGCCGCTTGAAAACGTAGCGAGTTCCACCGCGCGGCCAGTCGCCATTCGTATACGACCGATCGCCGCCCGTGAGAATCACTGTCGCCGCGTTGGTCACAGCCGCCGATCTCGTGTCGCATTGGAAGTGCCACGTAATTTTCGTTGTAGGCCCAGCGCGCGAGCGTCGCGATGGCCCAGCTCGGCACCAACTCCTTAATAAATGCCACGCCTCGGCGGACTTCGCCGCGCACCTGGCGTCGCACATAAAACCGCAGATTCACTTCCTCGAAATTGCGGTGAAAGGGGACGGGCACGCCGAGCACCTTGGCTCGCAGGAACATGAACCCCACGACGCTCACGTACGTTTTGCCGTCCCGCATATCCAACTCGGTACCGCGTGGTACGCGCGACTGCAATACGGCCGGGTCGATTTCGTAATTCAGCATCGCCAGATGACGCCACTGCGCCGTTAGAAATCGGCGTTGTCGGCTGGCCGTGAACGTCTGTTCTTCTTGCAGTTGCATTTCCGCCATTATCGCGCTCGGTCTAGTTTGTACACGCGTACACATCCAGCGATGATTTGTCAACGCTGCCTGATCCCTGGTAGTGATACCGTTTGGGCTCAGACGTACAGAATTCAAATTTGCCGGGACATGGGTGGTGGTTTCAAGTCACGTTTTCGCCGGCAAAATTGAATTCTGTACGTCTGAGCCCGGCCGCGGTTACAGCGCTGAACGCCAAATGGTATCACCACCTGATCCCTAACCGCAATCGTGGAGGCGCGAAAACAGAACTGTGCAGACGCTGTACGCGGTGGACAGGATTCGTACAGACCGCGGCATCGCAACCGGAATGAAGCGGCACTTCGGCGCTAAGCTGTTGCGCCTAAGCAAAGTTTATGCCTGGCATGATCCTTGCATTGGTGCGGGCCTCCAATTGCCCGCTGGCGGCTAGTACTTTGTCAAAGCTGAAATGTGGGGTAAGTATCCTGCTTGCCAACACGATTTCCACCATTAAACGCAAGCTGGAAGCTTACGCCACGTAACCTGCCGAGCCCAAAACTAAGATTTGACCAAGCACTGGGAAGCTGGCTAGCGGACGGCAACTGTCATCTGCACCCTCCGGATGTGAATCATGCCTCGCACGTTCTTTGCTCGTAACGCCTTGATGATTTTGGTGGTCGTCGCCTTCCTCTTGCCATTCGCACTGCGCGGCGCTCGCGCTTCATTGCAACAAATGAAGAACGACGTCAAGGACTGGCTGCCCGCGGAATTCACCGAAACCAAGGAAATCGAATGGTTTTGGCAGTATTTCATGGGCGAGCGGTTCATTCTTGTCAGTTGGGATGGCTGCACGGCGGATGATCCGACGTACCGACTGTTTATCGAGAAACTGAAGACTGAGACTCCGCCGTCGCAACTTGCCGCGGCCACTCCGCTCTCGAGCGGCGAGGCAGTCAACGAATCCGCGCCAGGCCCAGCCATCAATACCGCGGCGTCGGTCTCGCAAGCACCGGCTGATTCGACGGTCGCAAAGCGCGGCGCCGCAGGTGAAGTGCTCGCACGGCCGTTTGATTTCGTGGGCGATCGATTGGGGCTGTTTTCCAGCGGCGAGTATTACGAGAACTGGGGTGGCCGTCAGGAAATGTGGCTGCTGGGAAATGAGAGTCGCTGGTATTTCATCACGCCGGAAGGCGACTTATATGCATGGGGCGGCAGTGATGCGCCGCTGGCGAACTGGGCGGGAAGAATCTGGCGTTACGTGACGGGCGGTGTCGTGCAGGGAGAACAAGTCGCGTCGCTTGGTCCTCTCGACGGTCCGTGGTACTACGCCAAGCCACAGCGTCTGAACGCACAACTGTTTAAGACCGTAACCACCGGGCCGGACCTGTTGGCCGAGCTGACCAAAGAAGGCGGTGTGCTCGAAGACAACGCCGAAGAAGCTCACCGCCGCCTCGATGGTTTGCTGTTTGGTCCGGACGGAAATCAGACCTGTCTGGTGCTGACGCTCACCGAGACTGGACTCAACGACTTTCACCGTTCGCTGGGGCGAGGCATGTTGGGCAAGCCGCGCGGTCGGCTGTTTGACGTGGCCGAACAATGCGGCATATCGCGCGAGCAGTTACGGCTCGGCGGCCCGCCGGTCGACAATGTTTCGATCGACGAAGAGGGCACGATTACGCTGCTGCGGCTCGTGTCGATGTCCACGATCTTGGGTATCGTTTTGGCCTATATTTGCTTTCGCAGCATTACGGCCACCGTGATTGTGTTCTTCGTGGGCGGGATCAGCGCGGTCGTCAGTGTGGCCATGGTCAGTTGGTGGGGAGCCAACGTCGATGCGATCATGATGTCGATGCCGGCACTGGTTTATGTGCTGGGCATCTCCGGCGCGGTGCACTTGATTAACTACTACCGCGATGCCTTGGACGAGTGCGGGTTGCCGGGCGCACCCGAGCTAGCGATCGCCCACGGCTGGAAGCCCGCGGTGCTATGTTCCATCACGACGGCGTTGGGACTGGCGTCGCTTTACACCAGCGAGATCGCGCCGATTCGCAAGTTCGGTCTCTTCTCGGCGCTGGCCGTGATGGCGACATTGATTCTGCTGTTTACTTACCTGCCCGCGGCGTTGCAACTTTGGCCCTTGATGCCACGCGCCGTCAAAGCCATGCGGCGCAGCGAAGAGGCGTGGTATGAACGGCAACTGGAACACTTCTGGCATTGGTTCGGCGGTGGAATCATTCGCCGACATTACTTGGTGAGCAGTCTGTGTGTGTTGGTAATCGCCGTCGTCGGATTCGGTGTGACGCGAATTGACACGTCGGTGAATCTGCTCAAGCTGTTCGACGAAGATGCCAAGATTCTACACGACTACGCTTGGCTGGAAGAGCACATTGGCAAACTTGTGCCGATGGAAGTCGTGGTCAAGTTCGCGCCGGAGACTTTGCTGCCCCCGTCCGAACAGCGCAAGGCTGAGGGCGATGCACCGCCGGACCCAGAGCAGCAATTTCAACTGCCATTCTTGGAACGAATGGAGTTAGTTGACCGCGTTCAGAAAGTCGTCGATAAGGAGTTTGGCAAGCAGGGGCAAAATGTTTCCGGTGGTTCACTGTCGGCGGCCACGTTTTCTCCAATCTTGCCGCCGCCGAAAGGCGACACGCTTAGCTTCGCGCGGCGCGGAGCCACCAATTCACGGCTAGAAGCACATCGAGACGAATTCCTGCGTTCTGATTACCTGCGAATCGACGAGCAAGATCAATCGGAGTTGTGGCGAGTCAGCGTCCGCATCGGTGCTTTGCAGGACGTCGACTACGGCCAGTTCGTGAGCCAGATCAAGTGCGCCGTCGAGCCCGTGCTGGCTGCACAAAAGGAACGCGAGAAAATTCTGCGTGCGATTGCCCAGCAGCGCAGCAACGGCAGCTTCGCGGCCGCGCGAGTCTGCTTGCTTGGCGTGCCGTTTACTCGCACGAGTGAACCTGATGCTGAACAGACAACGGCCGTTTCGTCGCCGGTAACTTCGCCGACTGAATCGCCCGACACGGCGACCTCGCATCAAGTCGATCAAACACAAATCTTCGCTGAGTCACTGCGCGATTTGTTGTACGCATCGAGGTTGCGGCTCGATTGGCACAATCCGGCCGAGACGCCCATGCCGGAAGATCTAGCCGCAGCGCTCGCTTCCTATGACTGCGTGGTGTTGGTGTCCGATCACGCGGCTTACGATCTGCAAGTGATCCGCAAGCACGCGCCTCTCACGATCGACGCACGCCATCACATTTTCGATCCGAGTACCGCGGTTGTCACGACTGCAAACATTCCCGGCGGGCAATCATCGTCAGCAAATCTTTCGGCGGTCTACACCGGGCTGGTGCCGATCGTCTACAAGGCTCAGCGCACGCTGCTGAACAGTTTGGTCGAAAGCACCTTCTGGTCGTTCATTACCATCACGCCTTTGATGATGTTTTTGGCGCGCAGCATTAAGGCCGGCCTCGTGGCCATGTTGCCCAACGTGCTGCCCGTGTTCGTGATCTTCGGAAGCATGGGCTGGATGGGCATCCAAGTCGACATCGGTTCGATGATGACGGCCAGCATCGCCTTGGGTGTCGCGGTCGACGACACGATTCATTACCTATCGTGGTTCGGTGAAGAATTGGGGAAGACGCCGGATCGAAAGTTAGCGATTCTGGCTGCGTACAAACGATGCGCGACGCCTACGTTGCAGGCCGCGGTCATCAGCGGTCTCGGGCTGTCCATCTTCGCGTTCAGCACATTCAC
>JBGTKH010000620.1:0-4618 GCA_041744735.1 Pirellulaceae bacterium
CACCACCGGCTTCGTGGCGCAGCAAACGGCCGCTGTGCTCGTCGAAAGCGCCGATGACGGAAACGTCGATGCGCGGCAATATTTCGACTTCATCGTCAGCGGCAACATCGACCGCTACGCGATCCGTTTGGGCGACGTGCGTTACATGAAACGGCGGTACCTTCGTCCCATGCTTCCGGCCGACACGAGTTGGCTGACCGACAACAAGCGGCAACTTTATCGCACCCCGAAGATCGTCATCGCCGGCATGACGCGGCGGCTGGAAGCGGCACTGGACCCTGGCGGCTTGGCGCTGGGCGTGCAAGTTTACGCAGCCACCGAAATGAACGACGACCCGCTGTACCTGCTCGCTCTGCTCAACTCGAAACTCCTCTCCTACCTCTTCCGCATCCGCTTCCAAGCCAAGCGGCTCTCGGGCGGCTATTTGGCCATCAACAAAAGCCAACTTAGCAAACTGCCCATTCGCACAATCGACTTCGATAACCGCCCACAGCGATCTCAACACCATCGACTGGTTGAACTTGCTGAGCAGGCAGCTTTGATGGCGGGAGTTGTTGGCAATCCGACAAACCAGCGGCGGACCGTTCCATCGATAGGTCAAATGGAGTTAATCGACCGCAATATCGATCACGAGGTATACCAACTGTACAGTCTGACGCGCGACGAGATTGAGACCGTCGAAGCAGAGTTGCGCGGCAACTCGTGATGCTTCCGGTGCCCGAAGCTTAGGCATTTTTGTCTGTGAAACCTTGTGACCGCTTGATGAAACGCTCGCATTGCAGGCCAACAGTCGTGGTATAAAATGTACGTTGCGAACGAGATTGGAAATTTTTTTTCGGTTTTCGTTATTCGGATTTAGCATTTGAAATAGACAGGGGCCGAATTCATGAAGAGCTGCGTGGCGATCGCCAGCGTTATCGTTTCGATATGGACTTTGTTGCCGACGGCGGCGGCGCAAGAGTGGACGCGCTTCCGCGGACCCAACGGTTCGGGCGTGAGTGACGCGACGACAATTCCGGTGCAATGGACCGACGCGGATTACAACTGGCAGATCGAACTGCCGGGCGAAGGCATTTCGTCGCCTGTGCTGTGGGGCGAAAAGTTGTTTGTCACCAGCGCGGATGCGGCGGCCGGCAAACGCTGGCTGCTGTGCATCAACGCGATGGATGGCAAGACGCTGTGGTCGCGCGAGTACACGTTCCCTGCTCACAAGAAGCACACAAACAATTCGTACGCCACCAGCACGCCGGCCGTCGATGCCGAGCGGGTCTACGCGCTGTGGCAATCGAAAGAGGCGTCGGAACTGGTCGCGCTAGGTCACGCCGGCCGCGACGTGTGGCGATTCGACGTCGGCCCGTTTCAAGGCGGTCACGGCGGCGGGATTTCGCCGATCGTGCACGAAGACATGGTGATCCTGCAGAACGATCAGGAAGGACCGAGCTATCTGGTGGCGCTGGACGCGGCCAGCGGCGAGGTGCGCTGGCGATTGGACCGCACGACCGACAGAGCGTCGTACGCCACGCCATGCGTGTACGAGCGTCCCGGCCGCCCCGCCGAAATCATCTTCACCGAATGGAAGCAGGGCATCACGGCCGTGGATGCCAAGACGGGCAAGTTGAGCTGGCAGATTGAAGTCTTCGGCGACGAAACGGAACGCGCCATCAGTTCCCCGATCGTGGCCGGCGATTTGGTGATCGGCACCTGCGGGTTCGTGACCGCCAAGAAGCACACGGTCGCCGTGCGGCCCGCAGACACCGCGGCCGGGGTGGAAGTAAAGGAGGTCTTCCGCTTCGAACGGCAAGTCGCGTATTTGCCTTCGTCGTTGGTTTATAACGGCTTGCTCTTCTGCTGGAGCGAGCAAGGCATCGTCACGTGCCTGAGCGCGACAACCGGCGAACAATTCTGGCAGCAGCGCGTGGGCGGCAACTATTCCAGCTCGCCGGTGTGCGCGGGCGGCAAGCTGTACAACATCGACGAAGACGGCACGCTGGTCGTGCTGGCCGCCGCGGACAAGTACGAGGAACTGGCCCGCAACGAGCTGGGCGAAGGCTCGCGCAGCACACCCGCCATCGCCGGCGGCCGGATGTTTGTGCGGACGTTTTCCAAACTCATGTCGCTGGGCGGAGCAAAATAGCCGGCCAGCACAAATCGGTGCCTAGCGCGGCCGAGCCGCGGCCTGGTAGTGGTACAAGTTACCGTAGCGGAAGTGGTGACACTTCCGAAGTCTCACGACTTCGGCTACCAAAACGTGCCACTACCAGCGAGCGCCTACAAGTTGCCGTAGCCGAAGTGGTGACACTTCCGAAGTCTCACGACTTCGGCTACCAAAACGTGCCACTACCAGCGGCCTTTGTAGCTTGACCATAATTTTGGTCACAGCTAGAATCATTACGAATGCGCTGGACCGTTGCCCTCAAAGAATCCGTGATTGACGATCTACGTTGGTTCGGCAAGAAAGACGGCCGGAAGCTGTTGAAAGAAGCCGAGCAGCAGTTAACGTCGGACCCGTTGCTGGAATCTCGCAACATGAAAACGCTGCGGCCGAATCCGGTCGCCGAGCGGGAACTGCGGCTGTTCGGCAAATACCGCGTTCTGTTCAACGTCGATGAAGAGAACGAGGAAGTCACCATCATCCTTGCGGGCGAGAAGCGAGGCAACTCGCTTCTGGTGCAAGGCGAGGAGTTTACCGGCCATGAAAGTCATCCCGCTGAGTGAAGCCAAGGCGAATTTGAGCCATTACGGCCGTTCGTGCCACGACGAACCCATCATCGTCACGGTCAACGGCGTGCCCTCGTTTCAATTGGTTCCGCTGTCCGAAGAAGATGACCTCATCGACAGCCTGCTAGCGCACAATCCAAAGTTTCGACGCATGCTCAAAAGCCGACTCAAAGAAAAGTCGGTCTCGGTAAAGGATGCTCACAAACGGATTTGATCTTCCGCAGGCCCAGGCGAAGCCAAGTGAAGACGATTTGCTGACACTGTTGGCGACGCTAGTCGAACAGTATGAATTCGTCTAAATCACACCGCTGCCGAACTATCACCGCGGGATCGGCTCGCCGGGTCAATCGAATCAAGGGAGTTGACCCATGCGGAATTGCCGGGAGGTACTCAGGTACCGCACACCACAGTCCACGAATTCCTCGGCAGTCGCCCGTTCGACCCGAGCTTCAATCGTCATCAGGTTCCCAGAGTTCATAGGCCAGAGGCATTTCATCCGGTGAGATTAGGAAACCATCAAAATCGAAGCCGCGTTTTGTAAATTCTTCTTCGCCAACATCGCGCATGAATGTGTTGTGGTAGGTTGCTAGCCAAAGATACTTGGCAGTGACCTTGTTCAGTTCCTTGTGCTTCGCAGCGCTCTCTAGAATTCGGCCTTTATGCAACGCGAAGAAGTCGAATTCCATTCCCTCCTCGTCGAACTCCGTCATCATTCCGCGGAGATAGTCGATGAAATAAATGCCGTCGGTGTCCTTGCGGACAAGTGTTCGGAAATAGTCGTGTTCTGTGGCAACGTCATGGATGTCGTTTCTTAGCAACGGTTCATTCTCATGGGCAACGAATACCTCAGGGTCAATCACGATGCGAGGGTATACGGCAAACTCCGATTCAAGCCCGTATGCCTTCACCATCGCAGGTCCAAAAACCATCGATCCTTCAAAGCATATATCGCCGATGGTTACTCCACCTCGCATGAAGTACCCGTCGACTAGCAATCGATACTGCGCGTGGACGAGGTTGAGCAGTTCACTAAAAAGAATGCCGGTCGGATGTTTCTTATTGCTACGACTGTCCAGCGGTACGGCGCGAACGGTGCAGTCAGAGAACGTCTGGAACTGTTTCTCCAACTTCTCCGCAGTCAGATCATCCGGCTTCGTGTGCTTCTGGAGTTTGGTCAGTAGCTCGCGGATTTCCTCTGCCGTCTTCGTGCGGACCAACTCGCGGAAACCCAACACGTCGAGAAATGTAAAAATAGACCGCCGATATCGCATGCCAGATTACCCGACGTGACCTTCAACTTAACCGAAAAAGCGGTTGCGCGAGTTCAATGGATGGTAGCCGATGACGGTGCTGCTGTCATCTATTGCCGTTGACGAAGAGTCCCGCTTTTCACATCCCCTTGTGAAGATTTGACGATTGCGGTATTCAGGGGAGGCAAGGTTTCGTTGCTCTCACCCCTGAATCCATGGACGACCAACTGCATATTCCCGCCGCCGGACGCATTGATTTGCATTGCCATTTGCTGCCGGGGATCGACGATGGCTGCCAGACGGTCGAGCAATCGCTGGCCTGTGTGCGGGGCTGGATCGAGCAGGGTTTTGCGGGCTCCGCTTGCACGCCGCACGTCGGCCCGTCGTGGTATCCGCACAATACGCCGGACAACATCCACCAGCGGCTGCCCGAGTTGCGGCGGGCATTGGCCGGCGCGGGGTTGGAGTATCAGTTGTGGGACGGCGGCGAGGTGCGGCTGTCGGCGGAGACGATGGAGTGGTTTTCCTACTGGGGCCTGCCGACGCTCGGGCCGGGCCGCTGTGTGCTGGTGGATTGGTGGGGTGACGAGTGGCCGGAGTTCTGTACCGACGCGTGCCAGTTTCTGCTGGACAACGGTTACCAGCCGATC
>JBGTKH010000621.1:0-4056 GCA_041744735.1 Pirellulaceae bacterium
ACTCTGTGGGAAGCCGCTGGCAGGCCCGGCGATTTGACCGCCGTCTGCCCGCAATGTTTCCAAGAACCGCTGGCTCCACACTTGGCCGCTCGCGCGGAAGGCAAGGAGATCGATGCCCAGTTGCTGCGGGCCGGGCTCAGCTTCTGGCACGACTGCTGCGACATCGTGCTGGTCGAAGGCGCCGGCGGCCTGATGTCGCCGCTGGGGGACGACGAGTACGTGGCCGACCTGGCGCATGAGTTCGGCTATCCGCTGATTGTCGTCGCACCGAACGTCTTGGGCGTAATCAACCAGACGCTACAGACGCTGATTACCGCCGCAACATTCCGCGATGGGCTGAACGTAGCCGGCGTCGTGCTGAATGACGTACTCGCAGCATCGCCGAACGATCCCAGTACGGACACCAACCGCAGAGAACTCGAGGCCCGGTGTGTTCCACCAGTCTTGGCACACGTCGCCTGGCAGAGCGAAGTCATCGACGCGAATGTGGATTGGCTGCCGCTAATGTCTATCGTATGGAAAGAGCAATTCGATTAACATGGTAGAGAACGAAAGTCCCAACTTGGCTGCATGGTTGCCGCATGAACACGATCGTCCTTGAAAACACGGTGGTCCGAATTCCAGCGTGGGTCGGAGACCTTGAGTCGTTTCGTAACTGGGCGCGGTCCGACGAATTTCCGGAAACCGGAAGGATCTGTTACGTCAATGGCGAGGTGTGGGTGGACATGAGCCAGGAACAGTTTTTTACTCACAACCAAGTCAAAAACGAATTCAATGTCGTGTTGGGCAGCCTCGTCAAGAGCAACCGCCTCGGCCGCTACGTCCCCGATGGCATGTTAGTAACTAACGTGGACGCGGATCTGTCATCGCAACCGGACGGTGCCTTCGTCTCGAACGAGAGCCTGCGGACCAGTCGCGTCCAGTTAGTAGAGGGACTGCAGGACGGATACGTCGAACTCGAGGGAAGTCCGGACATGGTGCTAGAAGTACTGAGCAACAGTTCCGTCGAGAAAGACACTGAAGTGTTGCCCGAATCGTATTGGCGGGCCGGGATACGTGAGTATTGGCTGGTTGACGCGCGGGGCGAGCAGTTGCGTTTCGATATCTTGCGTCACGCGGCGAAAGGCTATGTTGCCACCCGCAAACAGTCGGGCTGGCTCAAGTCCAATGTGTTCAACGAATCGTTTCGCCTCACGCGGCAGGCGGATGCGCTCGGGCATCCGGAATACACGCTGGCTCTGCGCTGTGGGTAGTGGGCTATTCGGTAGTAGGGCACGTTTCTATCGTGCCATGCCCCGGCAAGGTGGAAACGTGTTGCACGGGAAATTAGGTCAATACGGTGCGCTGAGCGCCCGGTCGTGTCGCGCGATGCAGCTAGCCTCGCATCCCGAGTTCTGATGGGAGATAGGCCCGAGCCAGATGTGTAGCAACTCTCCCCCAATTACATTCGTTCCCACCTATTAATCGATCAGTTCAGCGTCTTGAGCAACCAAGCGATCTGTCATCTTATACACCATTTCCTCGAATGACTCTAACGCCGCCCCGACATTTTTGTCTAGCTCCTGAAAGTCAATGGAATTTTCCGTATGTACATTTCGCAAATATGGATAATTGACTGCAACTTTCCAATCATTTTCGAATGCGTCAATTGCGGTAACGATACGCTCCCCCTCATTATCGCGATGAAACATCGCACGTGCTCGTGAGAGTAAAATGGCAAGTTTTAGCGACTCGCCTTTGTTCTCATCAAGGTTGTTGATGCGCTCATCAACTTGTGACAAATGATATGTTTTGATGTCGCTGATCGCGCTCGTCACTTTGACACGCTCAGGTTCCGCGAGTCCACCATCCGCCAACTGCCTTTCGAGGTCGCTCAAATTCCTTCGCGTCAACTCACGGTCGATCTCCAACTGGACCCGCAATTGCATCGATCGCGAGGCATTAGAGAAGTTTTCGGAAATGTCACTGATTAAATTATGGCGCGCGTCAAACAATTGCCGTTGGCGCGTTAGGCTACTTAGCTTAAACTCTCCAGATCGTTCGAGACGATTGCTTAAGAGCGCCATGAGGCTGCCGCCGATAATTGTCCCCATAAGCATTAGCGCGAAAGAGCTATTCAACATTCGCGCGATGCAATTCACCGTGCGCAATATCCTGGATGACGGCTGCGGCGATTCCTTCGTTCTCGCCCTGTCGATCAAGTGCAAAACACGATCAACGAACAACACTTCCTCTTCGATGCGATGTATTTCTTGGCTCGTACGCTCATTCATGTCATTCTCCCTTCAGCCGGAAGGCAAGGGCGCATTAATGCGTGCAACCCAACGTGTCGGACGTGTTGGACTCATTACATCAAGTTGAGCAATCCATGTCAATCTTCCTTTGCCCGCGATGTCGTCGCGGTAATCCCAAGTAGAACCCATTGGAGCATTGCACTACGATTCTGGAGCGTCGGGCGTTTGAATCATTCGTGCGATGACGGAGGGGGAAGGCAGACGTTTCTGCGAGTATCGCTTGGCGTTAAAGCGCACCTTCGCCCTGAAGTCGCGAATTTGGTGTCGCACGAAGTAGGTGGCCCAGGTGGCGTCGATGAGGTCGGGGGCAAGGATGGCGCGCGGCTGGTACATGCGAGGGTGACGCTGGGCCGAAGTACTTATCGAGCAGGTAGTCCGACTGATTGGTGAACTAACTCGGCGCCATCTTCGGATTGACTAGTGGTCTCGACGGGGAACATCCGCACATTCGTCGGCCAATTGGTGGAAAGGATCACGTCGATCGCCAACCACTCGTCGACGAGCGCCAAATCGCGCGTTGTGCAGGTCCACCCGATCGCCGAATTGGCTTGGTCGTTTGTCTACGCCGCGCAGATGCGGCCGATAAGTCCCGCCGAATGCGCCGCGCCAGTAGCTGCACACTGGCCGCGATTCAGTTTGTGCCGCGGCAACTCGTGTTTTCCATGGCGCAAATGTCCCGTAGTCATTCGGTGACGCTTGGCCTAAGATAGAAGCCGTGCGGCGAGCGGGCGCAGCGGGGGTATCGCCAGTCCGAGTGCTCCACTTCTTTCCTGCAGAGGTCAGTCATGCATACCTCGCAACGACGCGCGTTTACGTTGGTCGAGCTACTGGTCGTGATCGCCATCATCGGCATTCTTGTCGCGCTGCTGCTGCCGGCCGTGCAATCGGCGCGCGAGGCGGCTCGGCGCACTCAGTGCAGCAACAACCTCAAGCAGATCGGACTGGCTTTACAGAACTACCACGACTCGAACAAGAGTTTTCCGCCCGGTGCCTACTGGTACGGAGCGAACACGGCCGCCTATCGTGGGTCGATCTATGTGTATTTGTTGCCGTTCATCGAGCAGCAAACGATCTACGACGCCATCGATTTTACGATGGCCGTCGACAATCAGACGTATCCCGGCGGCAAACAGATCGGAGCCACGATTATTTCCACCGTCGTCTGCCCGAGCGACACCAACCGCGATTTGCTAAACGGCCGGGCGATTCACAACTACGCGGCCAACAACGGCCCGACGGCCCACGCCAACAGCCCCAGTTGCAATTGTTCGAACAGTTGGAACACCTATGCCCTGTCGCCGTACGAGGATCCCCGCGACTTTGCCGGCCCGTTTTGGCGCGGCGCGGTCACGACGCGGATGAACGATTGCACCGACGGCCTGTCGAACACGATTTACTTCGGCGAGGTGCGGCGCGACTGCTCGATTCACATCCAGCAAGGTTGGCTGCGTTCGAACGACGGCAACGGATTAGTGTCCACGCAGGTGCCGATCAATTACGATTCGTGCAGCATCGATCCGGCCGCCTCGCCCTGCAACCGGCCGTGCAACTGGAGCACCGAATTGGCCTTCAAGTCGCGGCATCCCGGCGGCGCTCAATTCGTGTTCGGCGACGGCTCGGTGCACTACCTGAGCGAGACGATCGACCATTGGAACTATCAGTACTTGGGCGCGAAAGCGGATGGTCAGACGACTGTGGTTCCGTAACGGAATTGAGATGAATCGCCGGGGGTAGTGACGCTGACTTGCTTAAGGCAGTACTC
>JBGTKH010000622.1:0-4837 GCA_041744735.1 Pirellulaceae bacterium
CCTGTGCTTGTCGAACCCCGCGTTCGAAGTTTGGATTCTAGCGCATTTCCTCCGGACATCGCGGTTGTTCCTTGATTGCGATGCCGTCATCACCGAACTCAACAAGCATTGGAACCAGGAATTCGATGTTGATTACGTGAAGAACGATTCGCGAATTTACGCGAGAATTGCGGTTCGCACACCGGTGGCCATTGCAAATGCACGATCCGTGCGAGAACAGGATCATGGTAACGCAAACGACGTAGCGGATTGCAACTCGTCAACGGAAATGTACCTGTTGGTCGAGAATCTGACGCAATCAAAGTGAATCCAGCTCAAACTGCTAACCCGACGTTTGCGGAGGCAGTGAATTGATCGCTGGTACTCAGTCAAAGTGGCCGTTCGGCGCGGCGAATGTTTGGCGCCCGGAAAACCAAACGTCGGCGCGCCTGCAACATAACCACCGCTGAGTGCCCATGTTCTGTCAACACGGCCCACTTCCTTAACCCTCGGCGGCAAGCCGAGCGAGCACGCATAGGCACTTTGATGCCCATTTAATACTTGCAAACCCTTCCGCTGGGCGCTACACTAGAACCACCTCGATTACTTCCCGCCGTTTCCCTTTTCCACTGCTCAGAGATTGCTTCCCAGAGTTAACCGCGCAGTGTTCGCGCCATAAGAGTTTCTTCTCCGAGTTTACTGCATTGAGATGAGCACCTTGAGATGATGAGAATTTACAATCCTGCCGCGCTCGTTACCATTCTGGCCATTACGTGTTCCGGGTGTTTGCGAAGTCATGATATGCCGCCGAGCGCCGCTGCGCCCGCAACGGCCGACGACGTGATCGTCACGGTGCCGGTTAGCACGACGGTTCCCGCTAACGAGAGCGCGGCGGCGTCAGCCGCCGACTTGCAGCCCGCCGCGTTTCCATTCGAGGAAACTCTGGTGGTCGATATCTGGGGCAACCGCCGCTTGATCTCGGATTTTCAGTTGGACGACACGCGCGCGTTCGTGTTCATCTTCTTGGGAACTCAGTGCCCACTCGCCAAGCTGAATGTCCCGACGCTAATCGAATTGGAGAACGAGTTCCGACCGCAGGGCATTCAGTTTTTGGGAGTCTTCTCGAACGACAGCGAAAACTTGATAGAGATTGCCGCCTATGCGCACGACTTTGATCTTCCGTTTCCGGTCGTGCGCGATCCGGACCAACAAGTTGCAAGCCATTTGAATGTAGAGCGCACGCCCGAAGTTGTTGTGCTCGACACCGCATTGGATATTCAATATCGCGGACTGATCACCGATCAATATCGTACGGGCGGCCGATTGCCTGAAGCCAAGAATCATTACTTGCGTGATGCACTCACCGAATTGGTTTCAGGCCATCCGATCACGACGCCGCTTACGTCGGCCACGGGTTGTTTGATCGACCACAGTCGTCCCGCACCAGACGAACCCGTCGTGACTTTCGCCAAGCACGTGGCGCCAATTCTTCAAGAGAAGTGCCAGACCTGCCATCGGCCCGGCCAAGTCGGTCCGTTTCCGCTGTTGACTTACGAACAAGCGCGGCGGCATGTCTACACGATTGCCGAAGTGGTTGAAGACCGCCGCATGCCTCCGTGGCTTGGCTTCACCAATGAAGCGAAGGTCGGCAAGCTGTCCAATGACATAAGTCTGACCAGCGACGAAGTGGAAACGATTTTGGCTTGGGTGCGCACGGGTGCGCTCGAAGGCGATCCCGCCGATCTGCCGCCGCCGGTCGAGTGGCCGAGCACATGGCAACTGGACGATCCGGATTTGATTCTAGAAATGGAACAACCGTATGACGTGCCGGCGGACGGAGTGCTGCCCTACACGTACTTTCAGATTCCCACGAACTTTAAGGAAGACCAGTGGATCTCGGCCGTCGAAGTCCGCCCGGGCGATCCGAGTGTTGTGCATCACATCCTGGTTCACGATAGCGGCCTGCGCCCCAAGCGGCTCTTCGGGCTGCTAGGCATGGTGGATCTGTACGGATCGACGGGTGAGGACGCGCGGGTTGTCGCCCAGTTTAATTTCGGCGACAACTACACGCCCTATCCGCCGGGACATGCCATGCTGATCCCCGCCGGCTCGTATCTGACGCTGGAAGTGCACTACACACCCAACGGCACCGCCACGCAGGATCGATCGCAAGTCGCGCTGAAACTGGCCGGCGCGCCGCCCCAGCACGCGGTGCGCAGCGTGCTGTTCACCAAACGCGGCTTCACGGTCCCCGCCAATCACCCGCACACCAAGCTGGAAAACTCATGGACCTTCGAGCACACCAGCCGTATCTTGTCGGTCAAGCCGCACACACATCTACGCGCCAAGCATTTCCGCTTCTCATTAAAGTATCCCGACGGCCAAACGGCCACGTTGCTCGCCGTGCCGCGCTGGAATTTCGATTGGCAACTGGAATATCGCTTCGCCGATCCGCCCACGGTTCCCAAAGGCACACAGATCATCGCCACCGCCGTGCTGGACAACAGCGCGCTGAACCCCAACAACCCCGACCCCAACGCGGAGGTCAAATGGGGCCTGCAGAGCTGGGACGAAATGCTCCACGCCCGCATCAGCATCGTCGAACTGCCGGGCGAAGACACCCTTTCGCGTCCTCGCGACGGAGCAGCTGGTTCCTAATTAGCTGAGCGAGCCGAGGAGATCTTCGGTCGGTCCATTGTTGGCTGTCGGGCGCCGCGCACAGTAGCGCGGCTTATTGCCTATGACAGTTTGTCCTCAACGATCACGATGACTTCACATACTCGCTCGAACCAGTCTTTCATATTCGAATACGTCACTCCCACGGAACGACCATGTGCGATCAGGTGTCTGTTACTCACCACACTATCGACTGCGTCTTTGAGTTCCCCTTCGGTTTCCGTTCGGAATTCATCGCTCCACTCCTGGCTGAACTCGCCGATAAGAGTTAGGATCTTCTCCATCTTCGCGTTGGTGAAATTTCGCAACCTCCGTTTGACGAAGTTCGCAATTCGAGGGTCCGACCTTTTCTCTGCCAACTCTGAAAACAAAGTCTCTATTGACGATTCAATGAACCCTGAGACCAGGACGCACAAGTACCGCGCCCAATGCGCTTGCACTTCGGAATCACCGTCAAGCGTACCAATCTTCGTGAAAAGCGCCTCTAGGCGCTGCTGTTGACGCAGGATCTCGACATTCATCACGGCGTATCCGCAAATGCCTCGGTTGCCAACGCAAGACGCCTTTCAACGGTCTTTTCATCTGTTGTTGCCGACCTAAACCTTTCCTGAAATCTTGGATCGGCAAGTAACGCCTCATAGCGCGATCGGACCTCAGCCAGCTCCGTGAAGGGCCCTTTTTCCAACCGTTTCGCCATACCTACCATGACTGCATCTGCCAACGCTGCGTTTACCGCCGCAGATGGTTTTAGCGCCTGCGGTCCGATTGCCTCGTTGATGATCCTTACTGTATCCGAGAACAGCATGCGCAGCTCTTCCCAATTGAGCTTGTCGAGGTGCCGGTGTCGAAACATGAAGCTGTTCAGAAACTCTTTCATGGGCTTCGAGTAATCACTGGATGCCACCAGGAGTGCGAAGAATCGCAGAATTAGCTCTTGATCTCGCATCCTTGAGCTGACGTTCCCAAAAATCCCCCGCCAGTTCCGATCATTGTTTAGGTCAGCGAGAAGCCTCGCAAACTCCCCGTGATACGTGCATGCTCGGATTTCCTGTGGCTGTAACTGTACGCCTCCGGTATTCAACCGCTCGAAAATGTGATAGATGCTACTGGGATCCTCCTCCAACGGTCTATCTTGCTTGACGATGATTGCGTGGACTATGGAGTCGTCAAGCCGTCGCCGTTCGTCGTCGCGTAGATCTTTGTAAGTCTTTCCGGCGAATCGATCGTCAACTCCTACGAGCCGAAATTTCTTGTCTCGCGGTTCGAAGATGCCGTCGTAAAAATACTGCAGCGTCCGCAATCTCTGTTGCCCATCAATGACCAACATCTTCTGAGTTTCTTCTTCGCGCGACAGGAAAATCGCTGGTACTGGCAAGCCCAACAGCAAAGACTCAACGAAGCGTGATGCCCGATATTGATTCCACACATAGCTACGTTGAAAGGGTGGAATGTAGATGCTCTTGGATTGCATTCGCTTAACTAGTCCGTCGACTGGATAGTCCGCGCCGTAGCTCGTGATCGCGTAGTCAACCGGATAGTAATTCTCCCCCACAAAATCCGCTTCCTCCTCAACTTCCTCGTGTTTTTCCATCTCGTCGCGGTCGAGATACGCTTCATCCAAAGTTGCACGGCTATCGGTACTCATTACTTGCTCCTTGATTCGTTCTCGTGGTCAACACGTGCTTGACGTGTCCAATGGGTGGCGGACACCGGTAACCAGGCGGGCCAAGAGTGAAGGTCGCCCGCGATAAAACTGCTCGAGATGCGCCACGCTCGCAAATCGGACGATGGTGTGTGTTCCTGTGATTGTACAGCAGTTCGCTACACGGGAACACGCGCCCACATGTGATGTTGTCGGCGGGGCGCAAGGCAAGCGCAACGCGAGCGTACACGGTCGACGGCAAAGAGAAATATGGCAGGTGATAGTTGCTTTTGCCGCAACGAGTGTGGTAGAACATCACTGTCTAGGGGGTGGATTCTGACCTAGGATGGTCGCAACGGCGAGAGGGTTCGATCAGCGCGGAGGTTGGGCTCGATGATCAAGCTCAATTGCTTTTCGTGCGGCAAACCGTTTGGTGTGCCGGGTGAGCAGGCTGGCAAACGAGCCAAGTGCCCGCGGTGCGGAGCGGTGAACGGCGTGCCGGCGGACATTGCGAGCGTCGACGTGCACGCGCCGGCGGCG
>JBGTKH010000623.1:0-9793 GCA_041744735.1 Pirellulaceae bacterium
TCGGCGGCGGTTGCCGGTTTCGGCTGCACAACGGCGGGAAAAGTGGGAATCTCCGCGGTCGGGAAGGTAGCAACCTCCGGCGCTGGCTGGGTCGCCGCGGGCTGAGGTACGGTGACGGTGGGAAATGTTGCCAACTCATCGGCGGACACACTGGGCACCACGACGACCGTCGCGCACTTGGGGCACTTCGCCTTTTTACCGGCGAACTTGGCGTCAATTTTGAACTGCGTACTGCAGGCCGCGCAGCGACAACGAACCTCCATCGGACTTCCCCCTGACCTCTCGGCCGATGAAATGATGACCGATCGATTTGTCAGTTTACATTATGTGCAAGCGGTAGCGGGTTCGACATAGGTCAGACGTACAGATTTCAATTTTGACGCGGCGCACGGTCGATTCAGTGGACACGTTCTTTCGCGTCAAAATTGAAATCTGTACATCTGTCCCCGCCTTCACCGGCTGATGTGACACTTCGGCAATGCCTTCTGCAGTTCCACGGCGCCCGCGTCGCTGACCTGCGTGCTAACCAGATTGAGACTTTCAAGTTTTTTCAGTCGCCGCAATTTGTTCAGTCCGGCGTCGGTGATCTCATTGGCTTGCAGGCTGAGCTGCTTGAGCCGCGTGAGCTGTGCGATGACGTCCAGCCCGACGTCAGTGACCTGCGTCTTGCTGAGCCCAAGCTGCGTGAGCGACTTAAGACCCGACAAATGCTGCAGCCCCTCGTCGGAAACCTTCGTGCCGTGCAGCAACAGGCGGCTCAATTCCTTTAGCTTCGAGAAGCGGCTAAGGTCGTCGTCCGTAACCAGCTTGTTGGACTCCAATCCA
Organism: Pirellulaceae bacterium; assembly: GCA_041744735.1. Classification (GTDB taxonomy): domain Bacteria; phylum Planctomycetota; class Planctomycetia; order Pirellulales; family Pirellulaceae; genus JBGTKH01. The sequence continues at coordinate 826 of JBGTKH010000623.1, forward strand.
ATCGTTTCCACGAACAGCGGGCCATTTGGCAAGGGCTTCGACTCCTTGATCATCGTGCGAGTCTTCCCGTCGTGGACGATCACACTGCCGCCCATCATCAGCACCCATTCGGCGGCGCTGCGATTCGCACCGTAATCGCTGCCGGCCAGTTTCGTTTCCGCGTCGACTTCCGCCTCTACTACTTCGTCGGCTTTAACTTCTTCGATTGGTATCTCGGCTGATGCCATTGGCGGTTCGTCGTCATCCTCGATGAGCACTACGGGTCGCTTGCTGGTTTGTGGCGGCAGCGGCAAAGCTTCGTCGTCAATGGCTTCCTGCTCGTTCGCCAATTCGACGTGTTCTACCAGCGTTTCGCCAGACGCGGCGTGTGCTGTACGCAGAGTGGCCGCATCGTCTTGAGCACCGTCGAAGGCAGGCATCTGCTGCTTCCGGTCATCGCCGCCGAGCGCACCGGACAACACGCACATCTCCAGCGCGGCGATGACTTGCGACATCTCCTGGTAGCGGTCTTCCGGCTTCTTGGCCAGCATCCGCTGGAACACGCTGTCCAGTTGTTTGGGAACCTCGCTGCGCTGTTTGCGCAGCGACGGGATCGGAGCTTCATGATGTTCCAGCAGCGTCTGCGCGACCGTGTTGCCCATGTACGGCGGCTCGCCGGTCAGCAGGTAATACAGCGTGCAGCCCAGCGAGTAGATGTCGGAGCGGCCATCGGCCTGCCGCGTGTCGGTGGCCTGTTCGGGCGACATGTAATAGGCCGTGCCCATCGTTTGGCCGGGCAACGTTAGGCGAATCACCGTCGTTCCCGCGCCGACTGCCGTTTCGTGCAAGCGAGCCAACCCCAAGTCTAACACGCGCACCGTGCCGTGGCTGTCGAGCAGCAGATTCGACGGCTTGATGTCGCGATGCGTGATGCCTCGGCGGTGTGCGTGGTCCAGTCCTCTGGCCGCATGCAGAATGAATGTGATCGCCCTAGCCACCGGCAGCCGGCTCTTTTTCTGCACAAGGTCATCCAGGTTCTGACCTTCGATGTACTGCATGACCAGAAAGTGCATGCCTTCCGATTCACCCGCGTCGTAGGCCGTGACGATATTTGGGTGCTCCAGACGCGCCGCAACTTTCGCTTCGAGCTGGAAACGCTGGACCGCTTCGGCCGACTTCATCGCTTCGGGCGGCAGCACCTTGATCGCCACCACGCGGTCCATCCGCCGGTGCACGGCCTTGTAGACTTGCCCCATGCTCCCTTGGCCGATCATCTCCAACACGACGTAGTCGCCGAGCACCAACCCCTTTGTGTTTCCCTCTTGCAACACCGACGCCTGATATTCGGTCAGCTTGCCGTGCCGCACGAACTCGCGCGCCAAGGCCCGGGCGTCGCCGAACCGCTGCTGCGGTACCCCGATCGATCGCCGAAACGAATCGACCTCATCAGCCGGCATCAAGCCGCTGTCCGAGAGGCACTGGACGAACTGTTGCACAGAGACCGCCATGACGCACTCGCCCGTTGTTTCAAACTGGCATTATACGTCGCCACTAGAGGGGACCGCAACATGCTAACTTGATCGGTGGTGATACCGTTTGGGCTCAGACGTACAGAATTCAATTTTGCCGGTACATGATTGGTGTTTTCAGCTCACGTTTTCGCCGGCAAAATTGAATTCTGTCAAGACCGTCCAAATTCTGGCGAATTCGGCTACCATCAATTGAAACGCGCAACTTCAAAACTTACGCGTCGGGTTAGGATGGCCGCAGGACGTGCCAAGCCAGCAGTGCGGAGATAATAAGCAACGGAATGCCCGGCCAACGGAACAGATTGGCGCGCTCGGGCGTTACGCGAGCGATTTGCTTCAGTCCGAACGCAGGAAAGAGCATGTACACCGTGCCCTTCAGCACCTGCGCCCAGCCGAGCACCGTGAGCACAATCGGAATTCCCGTCCACACGTTGTGGAACGCCACGATCACCGACCCGGCGCACACACCCAGCAGCGCGATGAAAATCACCCCCGCCTCGCCTTTGGCACTCAGCACACCATAGAACTGAACCAGCGCTCGCGGCTGTAACAGATGCGCCGCGCCGAATACTGCGAGCTGAATGGCCACGGCGATCTGAATTTCGGTTTCCATGCTCTCGTTTTCTACGGTTTGAACTTTTCCTTCAACAGCGGCAGCCAGCGGTACGGCGTGTTGCGGAAATAGAAGATGCTGTCCAGATGCGCCGAGCCGGGCGGAAACGGGCCGTCGGCGAAGAAGCCAAAGTAATAGTCAATCGGTTCGAGCACGCGGATGTGCCAGTCGCCGCGGTCAATCCGCAGGATGAACACCTCGCCCGTGTCGGGATCGTACGAAAACGCGTCGTGAAAGTCGACGATGTAATCGTAGGCGGCCGCAATGGACGGAAACACCGACGTTGGCGGCATTGCCGTCAACTCGCGCGAATCGTTTAACACCAGCACCACCTTTCCCGCCGGATCATGTTGCGAATCGACTGTCAGGATCAGATGATCGGCCTCGCGTGCCATCAGTATCGGATACGTCGAGCAATGATGCGCCTTGAATTCCGGCAGCAAGTTGGCCGTCAGACTCATGATTGTCGAATTCGTTTCACTGCGGACGAAGTAGCAGCCGCGGATCGTGCGGCCGCGAAAGTCGGTGAACGTGACGTGTGCCCGATACGTGGCCTGATAGAAATTCATCCGCAGCGCTCGGGGAATCCGCCCCATGCCAAAGTCCTTCAGCCGCGACGCAGTGAGCGACACGAACGCCGCATCCCCGTACAAGTCCAATTCAAAATACTTTGGGATCAGCGGACGCAGTGCTGCGGGTTCGACGCGCACGTTGACACAGATCGCTTCGGCCCAAATCGTGTTGGCGTCGAACGGCAGCGTCGGCGCCTCGCGGCGATAGCGCCGCACATATGCCGGATCGTCGGGCGCCAGTTGGCTCTCGATTCCCTCCAGCACGCGATCCAACAGTTGCCGGCCGCGATGCGTGACAGACCACCGCTTGCCGCGCGGTTCGAGCAGAGATTGTTGTTGGAGATGCTGCAGTGTTGCATCGAGCGGCACGTTCGTCGCCAGCAGCAACTGCAACTCGTCGGCTGTCAGCGTCCCGCGATGTCCGCAGGCCACGAGCACCGCCAAGCTCGTTTCGTCTAACTCCGAGAATTCGCCTTCCGGCTTCGTGGGTTCCATCGTTTAGTTTTACGATCACAAAATCTTCGTTTCACGCTGCTCGATTTGCCTTCGCCGTTTCTCGCGAAACATGATCGCGCCGGGAACAAACATCGCGCCCCACCAGGCCAAACCAATCAGGTACCACTGAAACGGAGCCACCTGCGGCATCGCGATCGCCACTGCCAACGCTAGAAACACGGCGGCCGCGGTGAAGAAACTCTGGTAAAACACCACGCCCATCATGGCGAACCCAATGCCGCTCGTCACGGCCATTAGCGGGCCGAACAGCATTGGGCTGGCACCGCCCACGTGCAGCACCGCGGCGCCGGCCAGCGAGAATACGATGAACGTGGTCCAGATGCCGTGAATCTGCCATTCAATGAAACTGCGCACGCCGCGCTCGCGATTCATCAGCAACGTGACGACCACCAGATTCACCGCCGCCACCACAGCCAGCGGCACCAGATACCAGTACACGGCCAACTTGTGGGCCTCGACCAGCGGCCCGATCGATGCGAACGCCGCGCCGTTGGTGAAGGCGTGCACCAACCAAATCGTGCCCCAGTTGTGCGCGACCAAATCCTCGCGCGTGTTCTCGATCACTTGGCGAATGATGCCCAACGCCTTTTCTGCTTGCTGCTTGTCCATGCGGTTGTAAACCTTGCGGGAAAGCGGCTATTCTATCTGCGGCCAAGCAACGTGGAAATGACGGCAGCCGGACGCTGAATGGTTTTTCAAACCGTAGCCGAAGTTGTGAAACTTTGGAATTCTCTGAATGGTTTTTCAAACCGTAGAACCGTAGCCGAAGTTGTGAAACTTCGGAATTCTCACGAATTCCGCTACAAGACACAAACTCTCTCTATTCTGATTCAACAACATGTCATCCAAGCCCAGGGACTGGTATCGGCGGTATCGGCTGCTATTCCTTGTTGCCGCGGCGTACAACATCACGTTTGGCGTTTGGAGCGGATTCTTTCCCGATGCCTTCTTCCGCTGGTTCGAGATGCCGCCGCCTGGCGGTCCGGTTCCGTGGCCAGTGATGGCGGCAGTGGTTTGTCTGCTGGGCGTGCTATACGCGGCGGCTGCCTGGTGTCCGGACCGTGCGGACGTGATCGTGGCGATTGGGCTGACCAGCAAAATCGCCGGGCCGCTGGGTTGGTTGGTAGCGGTCGCCGATGGCTCGCTGCCGCCGCGCATGTTCCCGCTGGTACTGGTCGGCGACGTGCTGTGGTGGTTCCCGTTTCTGTTTTATTTGCTCAGGCAGTCACATTGGCGAGCGACCATTGTCGTCGCCATCGCCGTGGCGTTTCACATCGCCGCGTGTGTGGGACTGCTGGTGATCGCGCCCGGCACGGAAATGACACCCGACATCAGCCAGCGGCAACAGTGGGTGCTTGGTGCGCCGGGCACGTGGACCGCGGTGTGGATGGTATGGTCGTTGGCTTCGATGAGTTTGCTGGCCCTGTGTATCGTCTGGGCTGAACGATTGAAGGAACTCGCTTCGTCCAGTGTTGTCGCCGTGCTGGCCTGTGCCATCGTCGCAGTAGGAGTTGGCTGCGATCTGTTTGGCGAATGCGTGATGATCGTGTGGGGGACGCGTGCGAACATCAGCGTGAACGAATTCGCCGAGGCCATGCGCTGGTATCAATTGCTCAGCCCGGCCGCGGCCAACGGATTGTATTGTATCGGCGGGTTGATGCTGAGCAGTCTGTCATGGAAGAACGGATGGCTGCGAGGCACACCGGGCGTCGTGGGCTTTGTGATGTGGATCATGGGACTCGGCCTGACTGCGGCGACGCTCGTCGAGCATCGCATCGGCATGATCGTCGCCGGCGGCGCGGTGATGCTGCTGTTCATTCCCTGGGCGACCGTCCTCGGTTGGCGTTTGAGAAAATCGTAGGCCGGATTGGCAATCCGGCCTACAAATCCTTGCGTCTACTCTTCCCGCGCCCGTTCCGCCGCCAGCAATCTTTCCAATTCCTCGATGCGGCGCTGCAAGAGTTCGATGTGGCTGCGCATGTCGTCAATCTGCCGGCGGAGTCCCGCGGCCTCAGCGGCATCCGCTGCATCAACGGCGGGCGGCGGTTTTATCAACCGGTCGAGAGCGCTCTCCAACTTTCGCAAAACGGGCCGGTCTTCGCTGCCAGGGACAAGTCGCAGCGGTGAGCCCGGCGGCGGGACGAACGTTTCGCCGGGCGCAAACGTCGCAGGTGCAAGCCGCACGGTCTTACGAAACAGTCGCTCGCCGTGATAGTAAGACAACTCGACTTCCTGGCCAGGACGAGCGGCATTCAGAATTTCAGCTAAATCTTCCGGCGAGTTCACGGGCCGGCCATCCACGCCCACGATCACGCCGCCTAACGGCAACCCATAGCGATCTGCGGGCGAGCCGACTTGAATTGAGTCTATCAAGGCCCCGCGCCGAACCGGCACGCCGTATCGCAGGCGAGCTTCATCGGTGACCGCATTGACGTGCGCGCCCAAGGTCGATCGCGATGGCACAACTTCCGGCGCCCTTCGATAGTCATCCTCCGACGGTGCGGCGACCGCGGGCGGCTCGGACAGAGTGACGACGAACTTTTCGACACGGCCAGTCCGAATCAATTCGAGATCCACTTTGCTGCCGACCGACAATCCGCGCATCGCCGCGGCCATGTCGTCGAGACTACGAATCGCGCGGCGGTTGATCGTAATCAGATAGTCACCCGCATTGATCCCGGCTGCGGCGGCGGGACCGGCTGCGCGAACCGAAACGACCACGATGCCTCGCCCGGCCTCTGCGGTCTCATCCGCCACGAGCCCAAGATAGCCGGGCCGCGGCGGTGCCAAATCCGCGGCGGGCGGATCAACCGTCTCCGCTGGTTCGGCCGCCAGCCGTTTTTCCAATTCTTCCAGCAACGGCTGGGCTCGCGCGGAGTCACACGACGAGCCCAACATCATCAGCCCCACGACAAACATCATCGTTCTCATGCTTGGTTCCTTTCATCAAGCGACTAACGCAGCAGCCTCCGGCCGCGTTCTATTATAGCCGCTGCGGGAAAAGGGCAACGCTGTGCGGCATTTTGTAGCGTGATGGCGCAAGCCATACGGTGATTCGCGCGATGTGATTCACCGGAGGGCTTGCGCCCTACCGCTAACGCACCGTTGGGAAAAGGACTCCCGACCCCGTCTCCCGACCCCGTCTCGCGTCGTTCTGCTAATCTGTAAATCATGAACCGAAGCAATCCTCGCGACGTCGTGATTCGCCCTGCCACGTCGCAACGGCAAGCTCGCGCATTGTCGCTGCTTTTCAGCGGCGAAGAGTACAGTGACCCGGCAGAACAAATCTCTGCCGCGCTGGTCGCTGCCAACGACGACCAACATGCGCTGGAAGGTTTACTTATCGCCTGCCGCGGCGGAGAATTGGTCGGCGCGATTTGGGGCCAGTTGATGCCGGGGCGAACAGCCATCGTGTGGCCGCCGCGAGTTGTCGTTGGCGAAAGCCAGCACACGGCAGCGGCGCTGCTGCATTCACTCGACGAATATCTGGCGTCACACAACGTGCGCATGGCTCAAGTCGTGTTGATGTCGCACGCAGGCCGCGATGCGATGTGCCTGCGTGAGGGCGGATATCAACATGCCGCTGATCTGTTGTACTTGGCTAGCGAACAGGCTCAGTTTCCCGACGCGCCGCCACTGTCGCCGCTAGTCTTTCAACCGTATCAATCGTCGGACCACATGCGGCTAGTCGGCCTGATCGAACAGACCTACGACGAGACTTGCGATTGTCCGTCCTTGAACGGCGTGCGCGACATGGCGGATATTGTGGAAGGCTATCGTCAAACGGGCACATCGGGTTGGCAACATTGGCGGATCGTGCAACATGAACATCAGGACATCGGTTGTTTACTGTTGGCAGATCACCCGCAGCACGACCAGTGGGAATTGGTGTACATGGGTGTTGTGCCTGCGGCGCGGGGGCGCGGTGGGGGACTGAAGATCACACGCCACGCGCAGTGGCTTGCGCGCCAAGCTAGGCGGCAACGATTGGTGTTGGCCGTCGACGCCGCGAATGATCCAGCCGTCAACATGTATACCGCCGCCGGCTTCGCCGAATGTGCCCGCCGCAGTGTTTGGCTGAAGGTCTTTTGAATTTGGAGTGCGGAAACTCGTTTCCGCTTAAGGGGTTTAGGACGAGCACGCGCACTCGCGCATGCGACGCAAAATCGCCAAACGCAGTGAAGTCTTTTCCAAAATCTCCAAAAGCGGCGACAAGTCGCCGCACTCCACAGAGAAATGTCGCGGCGCTGTGACAACTTTTCCACGCCGTGTTAAGTTTGCGCGAAAAAAAATTTCCTCTCGCCGCACCACTTGAACTGCGGCTTTTTCCGAGGATTCCGCCACGGGGAATTTGGCCATGGGAAAAATCTTCGCCGACACCGCCTCACACCGTTTGACAGACACGCTAGCAGGCTTACAATCGGCGTCTCGAATGTGACTTGTATCCCCAGTCGGTTCGGCCGTCATGGCCGCACCGCTTTCCGTTGTATGACACAGGACTGCCAGTGCCGGCAGTTCGCCGCGCGGGTCGGTTTGCGGCTCGCTGTGAACACATTGGCGAACAAATCTCGGTGGTGGCAGTACGCGCAAAGGATGCGTCAGCACGTGAGCAAGGACGATACGGATATCGTTGCGGCTTTGCCAGCGGCGTTGGCCGCCAAAGTCGGCCGTGAACGCTTTGACCTCTGGTTCGGTCCGGAGGTCAAGCTGCATCTAGCCGGCGGCGTGTTGGTCGTCACCGCTCCCGATCAGTTCAAACTGGATCGGCTCCGTAACAGTTTCCGCAGCGAGATCACGGCCGTGTGCGAGGAGTTGCTCGGATCGGCACCGACGATTGAATTCCGCATTGACGAAGCGCAGTCGGCATCGCCGCCGCAAACGGGCCGCGTCGCCGACGAGCCCGCTTCGCAAACGATTCCGCGGACGGCTGCGAAGTCCAGCGACGGCCAACACGCGCGGCGCCGCTTCGCCAGTTTACAATCGTTTGTCGTGGGCGACTGCAATCGCGTGGCACACACGGCCGCTCAAATGGTCCAGCAGCGGCCCGGCGCTGTGACTCCGCTCTTCCTGTATGGTCCGACCGGCTGCGGCAAAACGCATTTGCTGGAAGGTATCTGGACCGCCGTGCGACGTTCATCGCGCACGCGGCGCGTGGTCACCCTGTCGGCCGAGCAATTCACCAGCTACTTCTTGGAAGCGTTACACGGCAGCGGCTTGCCCAGCTTCCGCCGCAAGTATCGCGACGTCGAAGTGCTGCTGATCGACGACGTACAGTTCTTCGCCGGCAAGAAGGCCACGCTGGTCGAATTACTGCACACAATCGACACACTGCTGCGCGAAGGCCGGCAAGTGGTGCTGAGCGCCGATCGTTCGCCGTCCGAACTGCACAGCTTGGGACCGGACTTGACGGCGCGAATGTCGGGCGGCTTGGTGTGCAGCATGGAACCGCTGGACACGGCAACCAGGCAGGGTGTCACTCGGCAACTGGCCGTCCAGCGCGACGTGGCGGCACCACCCGATGTGCTCGACTGGATCGCCACGCAACTGACCGGCGACGCGCGGTTGCTGTCCGGGGCCTTGAATCGCCTGCAAGCCACCAGTCACGCGCTGTCGCGCCCCATCACGCTGGACTTAGCCGAACAGGCTCTGGCCGACATTATCCGCAGCACGCGCCGCGTCGTGCGGCTGCCCGACATCGAGCGCGCCGTGTGCGACACGTTTGGACTCGAACCCGAATCGCTACACTCCGGCCGCCGCAT
>JBGTKH010000624.1:0-5179 GCA_041744735.1 Pirellulaceae bacterium
GCCGATTCGTCGCGCTGGCCGCGGGCTTCGTCGAGCGGCGGCGGCGGCGGCAGCGTTTGCAGATACGCGACCAGCGCCGTGACTTGCTTTTCCGTCGGCGGCTGATCGCCTTGCATGGTGACGCTGATCGACGTACGAATCTGCGCAGCCAAGTCTTCCGCGCCGGCGTTCCAGGCAAACGGCGCGGTGTCGGCTTGGCCCAGCAGCGACAGGACGCGCTTCGGCGCGCCGAAAGTGCCGTCGCTCAAGTTGTCGTTCAGCAGCCCGTTGGTATGCCCGTCGGTGTGGCAACTGTGGCAACTCATCCAACTGTCGTGCGACAGACGCGCGTCGTAAAACAGCAATTCGCCGCGATCCGCTTCAGTTAACTCGGCTTGCGGCCCCAGCGAAATCTCGGCCAGCATCTCTCGTTTCGCGATGTCCACGATGGAGATCGAATCGTCGAATGTATTGGCGACAAACGCCCGGCCGCTGTCGGCCGATACGGTCACCGCGGTCGGCCGCCGCCCGACTCGCACGCGCTGCAAACTGAAATCGTTTTCCTCGCCCATCGCCACTTCACCCACGCCGGCCAGTGTGACGACCACCGTGCCGTCGGCCGCCACGGCTAATCCGGCCGGATCGCCGGTCGCGTTGCTCGCGCCGCCCAGCGGATGCATGTGAGCGCCCTTGTACAGGCTGGCCCCGCCGTTGAGCACGGTGTCGAGACTGAGCCATCGCAAATCGTTCGACATCAGCAGCCCCCAGTGCACGTCGTTGTGGATCGTGTGAGCTAGTTCGTTCAGCATCTGATGCGAGACCAGCAGCATCTGGCCGTTGGCACTCACGCCCAACCCGCGGATGTTGTGGCCGGGTAAATCGCGAGCCAGTGCGAGTTGCCCAGTGCCCGTGTCGACAATTCCCAATCGCCCGCCGAATGCATCGCCGACCATCAATCGCGCGTCGTCCCGCGCCAATAGCAACTCTCGCGGCGCGAACGGCAGGTCAAGCGTCTGCGTCACTCGCGCCGCCCCGTCTTCGTCCGCCGGCAACTCAACGAACGTCAATCGCCGCGACCACAACGACGACACGTAGCACCGCCGCCCATCATGCGACACCGCGACCCCGACCGGATACGAACTGACCGGCACTCGCTGCCGAACGCTGACCTGTTTACCCGCCACGTTCAACAAGATCAACTCATGGGCCGCCTCGTCCGTCACCAACAACGTGCTGCCGCCCGGTGCGGCAACTAACGCCGTCAGTCGTTTGCCGACGACCACTTCGTTGACCGTCGCCTGCGTGCTTAGATCCACGATCGTCACACTGCCGCTGCGCTGGTTCGCCACGTACAGAATTTGCTCGTCGGTCGAAAGTTGCAGTGCCACCGGCCGCCGCAATCGCGTCGCCAGCGGTTCGCCCGCCGCCGCCGGAGCCACCAGCATTGCTAAGAACAAGGGCGTCAACCATTTTGCGACCGCCGCTGGTTGTTGCAAGCTTCGATTCATTCGCATCGTGCCTCATTAGCCACGGAACGTACTTGGGTCGTAGCGGAATTCGTGAGGATTCCGAAGTTTCACAACGTCGGCTACGTTTTACATTGAGGATTCCGAAGTTTCACAACTTCGGCTACGTTTTACATTGCCCCACGTCAAGTTATCAGTGTTGCAGATGTCGCCGCAATAAACAAGAGAATGTCTCCCTCACATCGCCCGGCGACTGGACGCTGGCCGGCCAGTCGCTACATTCAAAAGCAATTGCGATTTCGTGTTCAGCCAACGACCATTCATGACCACATTAGCGACCTCCACCGGCCCGTCCTGCCCGTCGTGTGAGATCATCAACGCCAATTTTCCGCGTGGCCCGTTTCGTGCGGCGATTTTTGATTTCGACGGGACGTTATCGCTGCTGCGCCGCAACTGGCAGGACGTGATGATCCCAATGATGGTCGACGAACTGGCCAACACCGGCACGCGCGAAACCCGCGATGAACTGTACCGGTGTGTCGAAGATTTCGTAATGCGACTGAATGGGCGGCAGACGATCTATCAGATGATTCAATTGACCGAAGAGATCGTGCAGCGCGGCGGCATGCCGCGCGAGCCGCTGGAGTACAAGCACAAGTACCACGATTTACTGTGGGCACAAGTCGGCCAGCGCGTTGAGTCTGTGCGCAGCGGCCGCATGCAGCGAGACGACGCCAGCGTGCCGGGCTCGGCCGAAATACTGCGGAAGCTAAATGACTGCGGCTTGACGCTGTACCTTGCCTCGGGCACGGATTTGAAATACGTTCGCGACGAACTGATGGTCCTCGGCTTAGACGAATTCTTCGGCCCGCGAGTCTACGGGGCGCTGGACGACTACACAAAATTCTCCAAAGCCATGATCATCGAGCAGATGATCGGCGAGACGGGCGTGTCCGGCGACCAGTTGCTCGGCTTCGGCGACGGATTTGTCGAGATCGAGGAAATCAAAAAAGTCGGCGGCCTGGCCATCGGCGTGGCCAGCAACGAGGACACTCGCGAAGGGATCAACGTTTGGAAACGCAACCGCTTAGTCCAAGCCGGCGCCGACATTATTATCGGCGATTATCGGCAGGCGGAACAACTGCTACGAGTCATCGGCGTCACGCTGACAAATGACAAATGACAAATGACAAATGACAAATGACAAATGACAAATGACCAATGACCAATGACCAATGACCAATGACCAATGACCTCTTCCCATGTTCCCGCAATTCGATCGTAGTCGCCTGAAGATTAAGCCGCTGAGTGAACGACGGCATGATTTGTCGCACGAGTCGTTGCTTGGCTTGGATGATTTGCCGCCACGTTTGGACGACGAAACGATGGCCGATCTCGCCACGCTCGGAAAGCGGTTAGTGTTAGCTCGCAAGCGCGGCGCGTCGATCTTGTTGTTGATGGGAGCCCATGTGATTCGCGCCGGCGTTGCTCGGCAATTGATCGACATGATGCAGCGGGGGCTAATCACGCACATCGGCATGAATGGTGCAGGTCCGATTCACGATTATGAATTGGCGCGGATCGGGGCGACGTGCGAGAGTGTGGCGCGCTACATTCGCAGTGGCGAGTTTGGCTTGTGGCGCGAGACGGCTGAGTTAAACGACATCGTGCGCGAAGGAGCCGCCGCCGGTATGGGGCTCGGAGAAGCGGTCGGCCGTGCGATCCTGAATAGCGAGTTTCCCTACAAAGATATCAGTGTGTCGGCGGCAGCCGTGCGGTGGAACGTGCCCGTGACCGTCCATGTCGGCATCGGCTACGACATCGTGCACGAGCACCCGAACTTCGACCCCGCGTCCTACGGCACGGCCAGCTATCGCGATTTCCTGACCGTGTGCGATACTGTCAGCCGGTTGGAGGGCGGCGTGTTTCTGTGCTTCGGCTCTGCGGTGATGGGTCCCGAAGTGTATCTGAAGGCGTTGTCGATGGCTCGCAACGTAGCTCATCAAGACGGCCGCAGCATCGCACACTTCACGACCGCCGCGTTCGACCTGATCAATATCGACGGCGACTTTCGGCAGGAAACGGCGAAGTCCAATCCACAATACTATTACCGCCCGTGGAAAACGATCCTGGTCCGCACGATTGCCGACGGCGGCGAGAGTCTGTACGTCTGTGGCGATCATCGGCAGACGATCCCGTATCTGCGGCAGGCGGCGCTGGCGGCGGAGCGGGGCGAGCACTGATCGCGAGTCTCTACGAAGTCGGACGGACGAAGGATTTTCGATTTTTGATTTTCGATTTTCGATTGAAGAGGGCAGCGCAGAAAGTGCATTGAATTTGCATCGGTCATGATCACACTTGAGCGCCTACACGCAGTACTTGCCGCTTACCCACGGCTGACGATTGCGCTGGTCGGGGATTTGTTTCTGGATCGGTATTTGGAGATCGCAGCGGGCGCCGATGAACTGTCGATCGAGACGGGCTTAGCAGCTTATCAGGTCTCTCGCGTGCGCAATTCACCCGGCGCGATGGGCACGGTGATGAACAACTTGGCGGCGTTGGGAGTTGGATTGCTCGTGCCCGTCACGGTGATCGGCGACGACGGGCATGGTTACGATGTGCTGCGCGAAGTGCGGCGATTGCCCGTTGATGAGCGATGTGTTTTGGCCGATCCGCAACGGCTGACGCCGACTTACACCAAGCCAATGAAGCCAGACGCCGGCGGCATGTGGCACGAGTTAAATCGGTTGGACGTCCGCACACGTGGGCCACTGGGCCGAGAGGTTTGTCAACGACTCTGTGAGAGTCTCCGGCAAGCGTTCCGCACGTCCGACGGCCTGATCGTGCTTGACCAGATCAACGAAGAGAACTGTGGCGTGGTGAACGATCAAGTGCGAGACGTGCTTGACGAGCTGTCGCGCGAAGATCCCGGCAAGCTGATTTATGTCGACAGCCGCGCTCACTTGGGCCGCTTTCGCTGCGGCGTACTAAAAGGCAACCAAACTGAACTCTTGCGAGCCGCCGAGTTGTCCGGCAATGATGATGCGGCCGTGCAACGTTCCGCCGGCGAGCTTTCGCGCCGCACAGGCCGCTCGGTGTACTGCACGCTTGGCGAGCGTGGCATGCTGGTCGTGCAATCCGACTCGCAGGCGATTCACGTGCCCGGTTATCCCGTGACGGGACCGATCGACATTGTCGGCGCCGGCGACAGCGCCACGGCCGGCATCGTCGCTTCACTGCTGGCCGGGGCCAACGAAATCGAAGCGGCCGCCGTCGGAAACTTGGTCGCGTCGATCACCGTCCAGCAACTCGGCACCACAGGCACCGCCACGCCCCCGCAAGTGTTGGCGGCCTATCGTCAACCGTAAACTGATGGATGTAGCCGAACTCGCCAGAGTTGGAATTACTGACCGATGTAGCCGAACTCGCCAGAGTTTGGAATTACCGAGAGCCGGCCAAGGTCTGGCGACTTCGGCTACACATCACCGCACGGCTGACAGTGCCCTAACGGGCAGCGGGCTTCCTACCATCCGTGATAGGACCTCAGGATTCCCTGTTCCTTGGCGAAGGCCAATTCGCACAATCCAGGTGCTCCGTCGTAAGGGCGCCGCTGAAAGGTTGTGAAATCGTAGGGCTTATAGCCATAATCGGCCATGATTTGGATCATTTGGTCGAAGCTTAAACCTTGCGGACGTGGTGCGAAGAACGGCAACTCAAGAAGGAACAGTTCAGTT
>JBGTKH010000625.1:0-4472 GCA_041744735.1 Pirellulaceae bacterium
GTCGCTAGGCGGCGCCCAGTCATCAGGCGAAACGGTGGCCCACAATGCGTGAATCAGTTGCGCGCGTTCGGAAGACGCCAGAGCCTGCGCGGCATCCAGGATTTCTTCTACGGTTGACATGAATGACTCCATCCGTTCGTAGACTACGCGGCGATCAACTCCACAGATTGTAATCGGGAAATCGAACCGCCGGCAAGCAGATTTAGACTCGGATATTCAAGTGTTGCCGCACGGATGCTACGGGCAATGTTCGGCGCGGCGTGTAACGCTGCTACACACCATCCTTCCGAGAAAAGAGCCGCGTTCGCCTATCCGCCGTCAAGCCGGGGCTATCTGGCAGCCGTGGCACTTTGTTGGCGATTCGCCTTCCCGGAAGAAACGACCGTCGTGCGGACTTCGGCGTTGAGGACTTGCAGGATGCGGTTGGCGCGTTCGAGCGTGACGCCGTGATACTCGTTGCGTTCGTCGCGCGAGACTTGCGATTCGCTGACTTCCAATCGCTCGGCCAATTCACGCTGGGTGAGACCGTTGGTGATCCGCAAGGCGATCAACAATCGTCCCAAACCTTCAAAGTTGGAAACTTCGTCGAACTCGCCGCGCTTGAGGCGTTCGTAGCTGGCGATTTCTTCCTGGAGCTGGTCGTGGAAAGATTGAATCGGGTCGAGAACTCGCTTCCGCTCCTGCTTGCTCAACTTCATACTCCGCAATTCAGCCGCTTGCTGCTGAATGCGAGCCTCCTGTTCTTCCAGCCGCCGAACGGCTGCACGGTATTCATTTTCGTTGCGAATCATCTAGTTCACATTCAAAGTAGCCATCGATGTCGTGCGGATGGTCCTTGTCTTCGACGAACGAGCCATCCACGTAGATAGCTTCGATGCCGACGGACCAAAGCTGCCCACCCAAGATGCCGAGGTTGTCAACCAACATCTGCCGATGCGCGACGTCCCAGTTCGGATAAGCTTCACGGTCAGACGGCCCGCGGACCAGCATCGATTCGCGCAGTGCTTCCAACGTGATTTCGTAATCGGCCGGCGGCAACACACCATCGGCCGTAAACGGCGGCAAATCACGAAATCCCTGCAACTTGGCGTTCATTCCGCACGACTCCCGGTTGGATCGGAAGCGCGCGGAGTAAACGCAGCGTCGAAAGCACGGCCATAACCGTCGCTCCCAATCGGTGCGTTTCTCCGGCCGCCGCGCAAGAACCTGAAGAAACTAATTGATGTCAACAACGCCGAATCCACTGCAATGCGCGGCACACCACTGACGATATGGTCGCAGTGAATCGGCAACTGTGAAACAATTATGCACAAATAAACATATTTGTCAAGCTGTGCTTTTGGGTTTAGTAAGCCATCGCCAGACTGGGCCGTTTTGATTCGCCGGGTGCCACGGGACGTGTGGTGTTGAAGTTGGAATGTGCATCCGCTTGCACTCTGGCCGCCTGCTCAGCAAGACGTGAGTGGCACCGGGCCTGCCAATTCCAGCGGGATACGGGCCGAGTCGCTCATCGCTGCAGTGCCTCCCCGCGACGAGCAGCCGGTGGCATCCATTCACTTCCTACTTTGCCCCACGAGAAAAATCTAGCACCGTCCCGCCGCACGCCCTCCACAAGTTCGCAGCACTGGCCAAGCCGCCATGCCCAATGGCCAGCTTGCGTACACGCAGATGAAACGTCCAACTCGCACGTCACGCGGGCCGTGCCACCCCGCCGCGCACTATTCTGGAGGGTGACTGGGAATGAGGCTCTGCGATGCCCCAGCCTCTGGCTTCGAGGACTCAGCCTCAGCCACACGTCGAAATCGTCGGTGGGGTATGCATAGGAATATGCAGCCAACGGCCGCGCTAATCATCCACCACGAAGCCGCAACGCCCATCAGGTCCTGGTCGAGTACCCCTATTAGTTCCCAGCCGATCGCGACGCTACTCCACAAGCAGAGCACTGGAATCTGAAACGCGATTACTCCGGCCCCCAACGGAAAACGCCAAACACGCAATATCAGAGCGATCGGGAACACGCCCTGGCAGAACACGAAGACAAGGAAAACTGTTGCTCGGTAGTTGATCGGGATGCGAAGCATCAGCATTACAAGGCCCGTCATACACACCCCGACGAATACTGCGGCAGCAGTCCATCGCATCGTAGTTGCGATCACACGGGGTGAAGGACCGTTCGTTGTCGAGTCCGCTTCGTTGCTTGCGGTACTCGGCGGAGTGTACGGATTCGAGTCTGTCAACATCGGGACTTGATTGCAGCCAAAGGGATACGCAGCCATCGCCGCAGGTTGCGACTTCCAACGGCCATGCCAATTCCGCCGGGATACGGGCCGAGTCGCTCATCGCTGCAGTGCCTCTTCAGCGACGAGCGGCCGGTTGCATCCATCCACTTCCTACTTCGGCCCACGAGAAAAATCAAGCACCGTCCCGCCGCACGCCCCGCGTCAGCTTGATCCACTGGCCGGGCCAGCGGCACCCGCGCGTCCACTCGCCAATCCGCACTGCTTCTACGAAGACTACGAAGCAGTGCCACGTCCATCGAGCAATCGAGCAGGGCCACCACGCCCATCGGGATAGCCCGAAACATCGCGACTGGCGAGTCTACTCCACAATCCTCCGATGGCGCCAAACGCAGACACGGCTGGCAAACAGAGCCGTTATGTAGGCCATGACGAGTAGCGTCAGGGTCCGTTCGTCTCGCTGAAACGGACCATGTAACATCGTCATGAAACCAAAAACCGCCGTCGGCACGAGAGCGCCAATCGATCCGGCACGTGTTGGCCCGCGACCGTCGAGGGTGCCCACGATCAGCGTAGCCACCACAATCCAGTTGATCCATACTGCCACAATGACAAGGAAGGGTACGAGCGTTTGGTATTCGACGTAGGAAAGTACTGCCGCGGCCAAGCAGATGGCCGTTATCGCCAGGAACAATCCTCGCAAACCAAACTGCAGCTTCACGCGACGGTGAACAACCAGATCGATAGCCACGAGATAAGGAAGGGCAATCACAACGCTGGAGGCAACCGCAACAATCAGAATGAATGCTTTGAGTTCGCCCACTGGATCAGGTAACAGGCGTCCAATCCACACCACGATGAGAAGCAGAGTTAAGAGAACAGGAATGGCAAAGGCTTGAAGGACGTGGCGACGTGAGGGTCGCGCATCTCTCGCGACAAGCCGCTTGCCGACCAACGCCCCAATGACCGCCGCAATCGCTGCGATTACCCCGAGTTGCAAAGGTCCAAAATCCGATAGCATGGGCAGTCACCCCGTTAGTCAATCTTGCTCAGCAATCTCGGCCAGATGGGATGAAAAGAGCTCGTCACTCCGGTGGCCTATAGTTGGTGACGAGAATTTTAATCCCACAACTTAAGCTGGAGTACGTAGGGTTCCCACGTCGCAAGCCCGCGAACCAGATGGACTGGGTCGCGGCACGGACTGCTTAAGTGACTGTCAATAATGCACTTAGCTCGCCGGACCGGAGTTTGGTTGAGCCCTTTGCCCTGGCTCTCACTTGCAGCAAGTATTGGCCGGCGGCGAGCGAGTCGGGGATGAGGAAGACCAGTTTGGCCGGTTTGTTTTGCTGGACCGTGGTGACTTTCACCACGCTGCCGGCGCCGGCGGGGACGAAGAAGATGCCCTCGTCGGTCTTGTCGGGGTCGAATTTCAGGCGGGCGCCGCTCAGTTCGCCGATGTTGTTTTTGGTCAACTGGTCGTTGGTCGTGCTGCTGCCGATGTCGCGCAGTTGGGTGGGGACCGGTGCGATCGGAACGGTGATCTCCTTTTGCACCGTGGCTTCGGCCGACACCTGCCTTGACCCACCCCAGCCTACTCTGCTACCGAAACGGGTCGGCAGCATCCGATGTAACAGGATCGGCCGGATCGGTTGAAAACGGGTCGGCACCGGTTGAAAACGGGTCGTCGGGTTTAAGTTCCCAGGATTCTGGTGGGATGGTGTTTCCAAGCAACCTGATGAGTGATCCGAAATCCGGCAGTGCGTCTTGACCTGCGTGGAACCCCAGACGGTAACCCGCGAAAAACACGGCCACGGTAAAGGTCAGGAAGAAAATGGCGCGGAGGCTGAATTGACGCCAGTTATTGCCGGCTTGCGCCATTTCACATGTTCCTTTTCAGCAAGACGTGTGTGCGACTGGCCATGCCAGCGCCCGCCGGATACCGGCCGAGTCACTCGTCGCTACGCTGCCGTCAAACCGTGGCTATGTGGCAGCAGTGGCATTTCGACGGCGATTCGCCTTTCCGGAAGTAACGACCGTCGTGCGGACTTCGGCGTTGAGGACTTCCAGCATGCGATTGGCGCGTTCGAGCGTGACGCCGTGATACTCGTTGCGTTCGTCGCGCGAGACTTGCGATTCGCTGACTTCCAATCGCTCGGCCAATTCACGCTGCGTCAGGCCGTTGGCGATCCGCAAGGCGATCAGCAATCGTCCCAAGCCTTCAAAGTTGGAAACTTC
>JBGTKH010000626.1:0-19386 GCA_041744735.1 Pirellulaceae bacterium
GTGGTCGGTACTTCCCCCCGCCGATTCACAATTCACGGCGGCGGTGGCCGTCGATTGGGATCGCGACGTAGACATCGACATCGTTCTTGGCGGTCCCACAGCGAAGACCGCCGGCTATCTCGAAAACTTGCGGCACGGGCAATTCCGTTGGCGGCCGCTGGACGAGGACTTTGGCGAACTGGGTTCCGCCGATGCGTTGGCTGTGATCGAAGCGGACGGCAATAGTTCGTGGGATCTTGTGGCCGCTGGCACCGACGGCGTGCGGCTCGCGCGGACTGTTTCTCCCACGTCGGGTACTGTGAAGCATCTGTCGTCGAACACTCTGTCTACACAAGCGGCCAGCCGCGTCACTTCGTTTGATTACGACAACGATGGTCACACCGACGTCGTGGCGTGGAACGATAACACTCTGCGCATTCTCCGCGGTGGGCCTGACGGAATCGTAACCCGCAGCGTAAGCGAGGGAAAACCCAATGAATCGCCCAGGCTGCTCGACGACACACCGCAGAACATCGTCGCGTGTGACACGGGAGACATCGACGGCGACGGCGATTTGGATTTGGTCCTGGCAACGGCCGGTGGCATCGTCATCTACTCCAACGACGGCGGAAATCGCAATCGCTGGCTGGACATTCGGCTGCGCGGCGAGCCGGACGAAACCAGCGGCCGGGTGAATCATCTGGGCATCGGCAGTTTGATGGAGTTGAAAGCCGGCACGCAATATCAGGCTCAGGTCGTTACGCGGCAGAGCACGCACTTCGGGCTGGGGCAGCAGACTGTGGCCGACGTAGTGCGTGTGCTGTGGACCAACGGCGTCCCCGATACGATCGTCCGCCCGCAGCCGAACCAAGTGATCCGCGAGACGATGTCGTTGAAGGGTTCGTGCCCGTACGTCTATACATGGACCGGCGAGCGGTACGAATTCTTCACCGATCTGCTGTGGGCCGCGCCGCTGGGTTTACAGTTTGCCGAAGGGGTCATCGCGCCCGATCGGCCGTGGGAATATCTGAAGATTCCCGGCGAGCGGCTGCGGCCGAAGGACGGGGCGTATCGCTTGCAAGTGACGGAAGAACTTTGGGAGGCCGCGTACTTCGATCAGATTGAACTGATCGCCGTCGACCACCCGGCCGGCGTCGAAATTTACTCGAACGAAAAAGTCGGCCCGCCGCAAATTGCCGAATTCAAAATTCACACCGTGCGGCAACATCGCGTGCCGAGCGCCGCGCGGGATCAGCGGGACCGCGACGTGTTGGAAAAAATTCGCTCGCGCGACGGCGTCTATCTGCGAGCCTTCGACCGCACCCTTCGCCAAGGACTAACAGAGCCGCACTATTTGGAACTGGACTTAGGGCCGCTCGACGACCCGCGACGAATCACACTGTTCTTGACCGGCTGGATTTATCCGACCGACACGTCGCTGAACATCGCGTTGTCGCAAGACTCGCAGCTTGATGCTCCGCGCCCGCCGTATGTGCTCGTTCCCGACGGCCAGGGCGACTGGCGGGAAGCGATCGCGTACATGGGATTCCCCGGCGGCAAGACGAAGACCATCGCAGTGGACCTGTCCGATGTGTTGGTGCCCGGCGATTATCGGCTGCGCATCGCCACGACCGCGCAGATTTATTGGGACGAGGCGTTTTTCACGGTCGATGAGCAACCGGCCGACGTCCGCACAACGCCGTTGGTCCTTGAGTCCGCCGATTTACATTACCGCGGGTACTCGCAGCCGCTGCCCAAACAAGAGCAAGCGCCGGAGACGTACGATTACGAGCGGTTGTCGCGCGATCCCAAGTGGCCGCCGATGCAAGGCAGCTTCACGCGCTATGGTGAAGTGCGGCCGCTGCTCACTGCGACCGACGACCTAATGCTGATCATGAGTGCCGGCGACGAAGTGACGCTCTCATTTACCGCCCCGTTCGACGACCCGCCGCCAGGTTGGACGCGCGACTTCTTGCTGCACAACGTCGGCTGGGACAAAGACGCCGATCTGAACACGCTGTTCGGCCAGTCGGTTGAACCGCTACCGTTCACCGCCATGAAAAGCTACCCCTACACCAACGACGAGTCCTATCCGCAGAGCCCGCGTCATCAAGACTACCTGCGCCAATATCAAACCCGCCAGCAAAGCGCGCCGGCATTCTGGAAACAACTACTTCCGTCCCGTCATACACCATGACCCACAGCGATTGGTAATGCCTGCGTCCGGTAGCGGAATTCGTGAGAATTCCGAAGTTTCACAACTTCGGCTACGATCGCGAAATACCCGCTTATGATTTTGCCCGCCATGATTTTGCGAGAATTGGGTTTGCAAAATCATAGAGGGCAAGATCATGTTTGTTTTCATCCGTGCGAAATGGTAGATTGGAGCCCGGCAAGGCTCGTCGAGCGCGGTCCTCTGGACCTTTCATAACAGGTCCGCAACTCATGCGTAAATGGTATCCGGCGTTTGGGATCGTCGTAACGGCCGCGGGCTTGCTGGCGGTTTGGCAGCTTGGCTTTCACGGCGTGCATCCGCTGTTGATTCTGCGGCCGCCACCCGTGAGCCGACCACCACCGACAGCGCTTGATGATCCCGCGTGGCTCGATGTCACAGACGTGCCGCTGCGGCAGGTGCTGAGCCAATTAGCCGAGCGGCACGATGTCGAAATCGCCTTGGACATCGCGGGACTTTCAAACGAACGCTTCACCGGCGACGAGCCGGTCACGTTTAAGCTAGACGGTGTCAGCCTGCGTTCTCTGCTGACGGCGCTGATGCGGCAAGTTGACAGTGAGTTGTTTGTCGGCGTACGCGACGGCGCGGTCCACGTCACGACGCGGGCGAGTTGGGAGGACACGCTCAATAACTACGTCTCCCAAGTCCACGTGCTGGCACCGTTGATGAGCGGCCCGGGAGAATTTAATGAACAGCGGCTTGCCGACCTGATTCAAACGACGATCGCACCGTGGAGTTGGGAGGACGTTGGCGGTCTTGGCGTGATGGAAGTGCTGCCCGGCGCGTTGATCGTAAGCCAAACGCCGGATAAACAAGAGCAGATCGAAGAGTTGCTCAGCCGCCTGGCCGACCTGCAAGACAACCCGAGCGTGCCTTCGCCAGTGTATTTGGACGGCGTCCATGCCGACACCAATCAACAAATTCGCGCGGCGCTGAATTCTGCGACAAGTTTTGAATGCATCGAGGAACCACTGGCCGAGGTGCTGACGCAGTTGTCCGTGACGAGCAACACTGCAATTGTTCTCGACCGGTCCGCGACCTTGGACGTAGGACTTGACGGTGACACACCCGTCACTTGCAAGCTCAGCGGCATTTCGTTGCGGTCGGCATTGAACCTGTTCTTGAGTCAGTTGGAGTTGACGTTCCTCATCCGCGACGGCGTGCTGCTGGTCACGACACCCGAGGAGGCCGAATCGCAATTGGAGATTCGTCTGTATCGTGCGGACGACCTGCTGGGACTTCCTCACTTCAACCAGCGCACGCTGATCGAGGCGATCAAGTCCTGTATCGCTCCACAAGCGTGGGACGACGTGGGTAGACCCGGTGCGGCGGACCGCTGCGGGAACGTGCTCGTGATCGCTCAGACGCGACAGGTTCACGAGCAGGTCGAAGGCTTCCTGTCGGGATTGCGCCGCGCCGTCTGGCCAACGCAACTTGCCTACGGCGCATCACAGCCAGCGGCTGTCGACCACACGCGGGACCGAATCGAAGCGACACTACGCCAGTCGGTTTCGTTGTATTATAACAAGACGCCGCTCTCCGCAGCGCTGGCTGGTTTAGCCGAACAGTTCGGCATCAACGTGTGGCTCGACGTCAGAGCATTGGAGGGCGAGGGAGTTGCCAGCGACACGCGGCTCACGTTCACGGCGGACAACGAACCCTTGGAATCGGTCTTGCGAATTCTGCTCCACGACTTGGAATTGACGTTTGAGGTGCGCGACGATTCGCTGGTCATCACTACACAGGAAGAGGCGGAAGCGCACCTGGAGACGCGGTTCTTTCGCGTGCGGCAAATCCCCTCCGGAAATCGCTGGACATACAGTTCCGGTGATCTTAAGGACGCCATCACGTCAACAATTTTCCCGGATTCGTGGGATGACGTCGGTGGACCGGGTTCCATCGAAGTGCTTGGCGACGTGCTGGCGGTTTCACAAACGCGCGAAGTTCATCAGCAGTTCAAAGTACTGCTGACAGCCCTGGATGATTTACGTTCCCAGCCCAGCGCAATAGCGCCCATCGATATTACTCCTCCACCAGACGACCGCTCTCGGCGAATCCTTCAGGCCCTGGACGAGCCGGCAAGCCTGGACGCCATCGAAACACCGCTGGCACCCTTTGCACGCTACGTTTCCGAGCAGCACAACGTGCCTATTCATTTGGATTTGCGGGCGCTGGACGAATTTGGAATTGTGGCCGATTCACAAGTCACCGATTCTATTACGGGTGTCAGCCTGCGGTCGGCGTTGAACTTGCTCTTGCACGCGGTTGACCAGTCGCTGGCCATTCAGATCCGCGACGGCCGATTGTGGATCACTTCCTATGACGAAGCGGCATCTCAGCCGGAGCTTCGGGTTTATCCGGTACGCGACTTGTGTCCGCCGAACACCGACCACACGTCGGAAGACCTGGCCGACGCCGTTATGGATTGCGTGGACGCACTTGCTTGGGATCAGGTCGGAGGTTCCGGCAGCATCGCGCATCTGCCCGGTGTGCTGATTGTGGCCAACACGTCCGACGTTCACCGGCGCATCGAGCATTTATTGGCCGGACTGCGCGATCCCAAGCCGCCCATCGGTGCGATGTCGTCAATTCCGATCGACAACTTCGCCGGCTCGCGGCGCGAGCGGATTGCCGCGGCCCTGCGGGAGCCAACGCATTTCACGTTTGACAAGTTGCCCTTGGAAGATGTCGTTCGACAATTGGCCGACAAGCAAAATGTGCCGATACGCCTGGATCGGCGGGCGCTAGACAACGCAGGTATTCGCGAGCAAGAACCGATCTCTGCCATTGCCTCGGGGGACTGGCTGGAAGTCGCGCTAGAGCGATTGCTGGCGCCACTTGACTTGTCGATTGTCGAGCAGGACGAGGTGCTGCTGATCACGTCGTCGGACGTCGCTGATGGGCTCGTGCGATTGTATCCTGTGGCGGACCTGATTGAGGTTGACCGGCGACGGCTGCCGCACGACGCGCTGAACAACGCATTGCTCGAACCTTCCGGCGGTTGGCCGCACCTGTTGCGCGATGAGGGCCGCGACATTGACGAACTATTGGATTGCTGCGCCTGGACGGCGGGGCCGAACTTTGCCAGAAGCCAAGGCGAAATCGGTACCCATTTTGCCGATTCACTGCTCTTCTCCGGCCGGCGACAAATGCACCGCGATTGCGAGCTTGTGCTGAGCAATCTGCGGCGCGTGTTGCGGCAGGATACCGATTCGCCGCCGCAAGCGGAACTCTCGTTGACGCAACCGTCGCGAGTGATGTCATGGGAGAGCGTTGAAACGCCGGCCTTCATTCAGGCGTATGACGTGCGGCCGTTACTAAAACGATTCCCCGAATTGGAGCAGCGCCAGCTCGTTTCACTGGTCACCATGGTCGTGGCGCCATCATCCTGGATTGAAGCCACACCATCGATGTTCGATCCAAAGGGAAAGTGGCGCCTGACCGGCGACGGTATTGCGGCCGTCGATTGTTATCGCGGCGTCATGGTCGTACGCCAGTCGTCGGAGAACCAAGCCGAGGTCGCGGACTTTCTGGCTTGGCTTGCCGAGCCACCCGAAACGCTGCCGCGGCCGTACGAGTTTGCGCGGGACAACAACCGGCCGGCGGTGCAGCGGCTGACTGATCTCATACGCACACCGGAAAATCCGTTGACGCGGGCGTACAGCGTGGCGCTGCTGGCCACGATTGATGATCCGACGCCGGAAGCCGCAGCCGCACTGACCGAGTTACTTGCAGCGACTGACATGGATCGCGACTTGGAACTGACTGTGTGCCGAGCTATCGGGCACTTCGGTCCAGTGGCCCGCGACGCTGCAAAGGTGCTCGAACGTAAAATCGCCACGGCTGCTGATCCAGTACTTCGCCGCGCGTACTTTGCAACCTTGCTTACGATCGGCCCAGCCGCCGAGCACGAGTTGGCGCGGGCCGCGAAAACGGCTTCCGGCGGTGAAATGCATTTGCTACTCCGTTGGTCGTATTACTACAGCCCTCGAACCGCATGGATGATCCCGATTTGGTTGGAGCGGCTGGCATCCAACTCCTACGCCGATGACTTGAATCGGTTCGCTATCGAGACGATCAATACGATCGATCCAAAATTCGAACGTTCTTTGGCCGTCGTCGAACTATGGAAGCAGAATCCCCAGGCCGAGCATCATGACCGCGCCGTGCAAATCGAAACGCTGCTACTCGAACGACGCCGCTGACATCATGCATTCCGATCCACCGTCCTTCTTTCATGATTTTGCCCTCTATGATTTTGCAAGACCTTTCTTTGCAAAATCATGGAGGGCAAAATCATGGGGAAGTTTGCGTGGCATCAGGCGAATTGTTAAACTAAGCGCCGGCAAGGCGAGGCACGATGTGATCGCGTGGAGGACTGCGTTCATGCGAAAGTGGTACGCCGCGTTGGCGGTTGTGGTCTTGCTGACGGGACTGGCGGCGGTGTGGCAGTTTGTCTATCACGGGGTCTCGCCGCGGCTGATCATTTCGCCGCCGCCGGTTGAAAGGCCGCCGCCTGCGGCGCTCGACGAATTGGCAGCGGTCGACGTGACCAAGTTACCGTTGCGCGACGTGTTGGAGGTGCTGGCGCGGCAGCATGATGTGAACATCGTGCTGGACGCGGCGGCGCTGAAGGATAGGTATCTGACGGGCGACGAACTGGTCACGTGCCACCTGTCGGGTGTCAGTTTGCGGTCGATGTTGAATATGTTGGTAGGGCAAGTTGACCCGGCCCTGTTCATTGCGACTCGCGATGGCGAGATTCTCGTAACCACGCGTTCGCACTGGTCGTGGACGCTTAACAATCACGTCTCGCGCGTGCACTTGCTCGCGCCGCTGCTGGCCGGGCCGCGGGAATTGGACGAAGCCGCGCTGGTCACCGTCGTCAAACGAACCATTGCTCCGCTGACTTGGTCTGACGTAGGCGGCGCGGGGGTCATCGAGGTTCTTCCCGGCGCGCTGGTCGTCAGTCAGACTCCCGACGTGCAAGAGCAGATCGCTGATTTACTTCGAGTGCTCGCTGAATTGTCACACCGCGACTCGTTCACTTCCTTGCCCATCGCCGACCCGGCGGCCGAGCAAAACGCGGCCGTGCTGCGGGCGCTGGACAGCCCGGCCAACATTCAAGTCGCCAACATGCCGCTTTCGACATTTGCCCGCGAGTTAAGCGACCAGCACGGTATCACGATCTGGATCGACGAGACGGCACTACAAACGTTTGATATCAGTCGCGACAAGCCCGTCACGTATACGCTTACGAATCTTTCTTTGTGTTCGGCACTGAAGTCGTTGCTGAGGGAGTTGGAACTTTCGTTCGTCGTGCAAGATGGGATTCTCGTGATCACGACGCCCGAGAAAGCGCATGAGAAGCTGACACTGCGTGCTTATCCGGTGGCCGATCTCGTTCCATCGTCCTTGGGCGTTGATGGCGACTCGCTGACGCAGACAGTGAAGGTGTCGGTTGCGTCATATCCGTGGGTCGATGCGGGCGGCCTCGGATGGATTGCGTATTACCCCGGAGTGCTGGTCGTTGCTCAAACTTGGGAGGTTCACAAGCAACTGGAACGTGCGTTGGGCGAACTGCGCCAGGCGGTTCATCACGCCGCGGCGCCGAATCCGCCGTCGGCCGAGAGCGCGGCCCTGCAGTGGATTGAGGCCGCCTTGCGGAAGCGAATTTCGGTTAACTATGTCGATGTTCCTCTCAACGCCGCCATCGAAGGCCTAGCTGACCGCGCTGGTGTGAATATCCAAATCGGAATTGTAGCGCTTGGCAGCGCGGGGATATCGCTCGATAAGCCGGTCACTTTCTCGGCAAGCGACGAACCGTTGTGGGCGGCGTTAAGCAGCTTGCTGCAGCCTCTGGAGCTCACGTTTTGCACCCGTGATGAGGTCCTGCTCGTCACCACACCTGAAGATGCAGAACGGGAAACGCTTGCGCGATTTTACCGGCTCCGCAGTTTCCCTCGTGGCGATCCGTGGCGCTACACGGCGCGCGAACTAGCGGATTTAATACCGGCGGTGGTCGCCCCGCAGACTTGGCCCGACGGTACTGGGCCGGGTCCGGTCGAAGTGCTCGGTGACGTGCTCGTGGTTCCTCAAATGGAAGCACAACTGAGGCGGATCGAAGCCTTGTTGGCGGCGTTGGATCGGCTGCGAGCCGATCCGGCGGCGACGGAACCGATTGACATCGAGCCATTTGCCGACGATTTTACAGCCGCGCTGTTTCGCGCATTGCAGCAGCCGGCGAAGATCGACGTAACCGGCGTGCCGCTCGACGCGCTGACCCGGCGATTGTCCGAGCAATACCGAGTGCCGATTCGGATTGACGAGCGTGCTCTGACAGGCGAGGGGATCGTCGCCGGCACGCCGATCACCGATTCGATCGACGGCGTTAGTTTGCATTCCGCATTGCAATTGCTGTTGGCACATCTCGAATTGACGGCGGTCGTGCGCGACGGAGCCATTTGGATCACAGCAGCGACGTCCGCCGAACACGCGCTGCATCTGCGCGTCTATCCCGTGCGCGATCTGTGCCCGCCCGATTCCGACCGCGATACGCGGCACTTAGCCGAATTGATCAAGTCGAGCATTTTAGCGCGTACGTGGGACGATGTCGGCGGGCCGGGAGGAGTGTATGACCTGCCCGGCGTGCTGTTCGTATCGAATACCTTGCCCGTGCATCGCGGCATTGAAAATCTACTGACCGCGTTGCGCCGGCAGAAGCTCGCGCCGCACGACCTGACTCCGATCGAGATTCGCGACACGGCCTGCGCAAACGACGAACGGATTTCTGCGGCGCTGAAGAAGTCCATCGCAGTTTCCTTCGACCACGTGCCGCTGGAAGACGCGCTGCGGCAGTTGTCCGAGCAGCATCAGGTGCCGATCCACATCGACCGTCACGCGTTGACTGACGTGGGAATCGACTCGCGCTCGCCCGTCTCGGCGAAGCTGACCGATGTCAACTTGGGCACGGCTCTGGAATGTTTGCTTCGTAACATCAACTTGTCGTATTCACTCCAATTCGGAACGCTGCTGGTCGAACCCGCGGAACAAACCGATCAGCGGACAATCCTGCGTGTCAATAGCGTGGCCGACGTGCAAGAGCCAGTACAAACCGTGCCGGGTGACGTGCTGGACCGAACGCTCGAGGAACTGGCCGCTCGCAATGCGCCGGCTCGAGGTTTCGGCGGCCCGGTCGAGACGCCGCCTGAAAGTGCTCTGCACAAGGCGGTGGAGATGTGCTTGTTGGGTCCGGATCGTACTTCGGATCAGCGCGCGGTCGAGTTCGGCAGCAGCCTGATCGTTAGAGGAACGCAGGATCGGTTGCGAAGCGTTGCGATGCTGCTGCGCGATCTGCGCCTCGGGGGTTCGCCTGCCGAAACACCACCGCTCGAAAAACTGGTCGCCGCCCTGTCGAAGCCCGTCTCGCTGCATTGCCGCGCCGTGCGGCTCGGTGAGGTGGCCAACCTGCTGTCCATGCAAGTCGAAGTGCCTGTCTGGGTAGATTCGACGACTGCGTCCAGTGACTCGATCAATACGCACTGTTGGATCGACTGCGACATCGAAAACCGGCCGCTTGTCGAGGCCATCAGATTGTTGACCATCGCCGATGGATCGCGTCCCGATCCGTTTCTCCCTAAGTTCCCGGAGTTGCCAAGTGCCGAGACGCTGGACAGCCAGCGGCGGCTGGACATCGTAGCCCGTGGTGAAGCATTGCTGATCACCGCGCGTGGATCACATGAAACCGCGGCGATGTTGCCGATCGTGAAGGTTTACAATGTCCGCGATCTAATGGGCCGATTCCCAGATCTTGACGAACGACGGTTTGTCGAACTGGTCAGCTTGGTCGTCCCACCGTTGACTTGGGTGCGATCGGTAAGGCCCGTTGAAACTCTGGACGGCTGGGAAACGGTCTTCAACAGCGAGGCGACGATGGAGATGTTAGACGACCGGTTGGTCGTCCGGCAAATTCCGCCGAATCATCGAGCGGTCGAGAAGTTTTTACAGTGGCTGGCCGACGACGAGCACGGGCTGCCGCGTCCGGCGGAACTGGCGCGGAAGGAAAATCAGCAGGCCGTCGAACGGCTGGTGGCCGCGATTCGCACGACCCATGATCCGTTGGTCCGATCCTATGGAGTGGCGCTGCTGTCGACGTTGGACATTCCGGCGCCCGATGTGACCGCATTGCTCGTCGACGTGATGTCCGGCAGCGAAGCTCACGCGGCACTCATCCGCGCGTTGGACATGAACGATTGGAAAGTGTTTCCACGGGTGCTCGACGAACTCGACAGACTCGGTCCGCCCGCCGTCGTTGTGGTGCCTCAATTGCTAGACCGGCTAACGATCAACTACTCCGAGGAAAACCAAGTGAACATGGCGGTGCTCGCGGCCGTGGATCCTCGATTTTGGCACACCCGCGAGGTGCTCAAGCAATGGGACAACGACGCGGATGCTCAACGGCGCGACCGCGCCGTGGAAGTCCGGGCGATGTTGCGAAAACAGTTTCCTGATGCAATGGACTAGCGCGGCCTAGCCGCAGTCAATGGCGAACGGCCGGCGTTAGCCGGCTGGTTGGAACGCAAGCGGCCGCCACCAGCCGGCTGACGCCGGCCGTTCGCTGAGAGATTTTTAAAAGGGACATGAGATGGCTGACTCATCCGTTGGACCGAAACCACGCCGGCGGCGCCGTTGGCTGCAGTTCAGCTTGCGGTCGCTGCTGCTGCTGACGACCCTGGCCGCGGTGGGCACGTGGTGGTATCTGCGTCCCGAGCCGCTCGAGCGGCAGTTGCCGGACGGGATGAAGCTGCGGGCGCCGGTCGTAGTGATCGAGAACGAGAAGACCAAGGAAAAGGTCTCGAAGAATCACGGGCCGTTTGTGGTGCTGGATCGACATGGCCGAACGTTGGTCAAGGGGTTCTACGACAACGATCAACCGGCCGGCCAATGGGCCTACTATCATCTGGACGGCCGCAAGGCGTTGGCCGGTCCGTGCGTCGAAGGTTGCCGCACGGGTGTCTGGACTGCGTGGGACGAGAGCGGCCGAAAGCAGGCGGACGTCGAACATGGCGAACCCGTGGTCGCCTTCTTCAGTGGCAAGTCAATCCTGAATTCAGGCGGCATAGGCGGCGGACTTCCGAAAGTCGCCGTCCGGCAAGGCGCGTCACGCGAGTGGTGGGACAACGGCCAGCCGCGTTCTCTAGGCCCCTTTCAACAAGATCGCGGACACGGCTCGTGGACGTTTTGGAATCGCGACGGTGTGAAAACCGCCGAGGGCGAACTGCGCAACGGTGTGCGTCATGGCCAATGGACGATGCCCGGCGAGAAGAGCCAACCGCCGCGCGTGGTGCAATACGTTCACGGCCGAGAAGTGCTGAAGCTCGAAAAGCTGTTGGCCGAACTAGAAAGTCAACTGCAGTCGGATGATTGGCACGTGCGACATGACGCGGTGACGGCGCTTTCCGGCATTGGCCGCGAGGGTGTGCCGCTGTTGCTCAAGGCGCTGCAGGCCGGCGACGCCGAATTGCGGCTGTCGGCATTGGAGTCGCTGGCCCAGCTTGGCCCGGATGCCAAGAGTGCGCTGGTGGACATTGAATCGCTCACTCGCCACGCGGATGCGTCCGTTCGCTTCGAGGCACTGCTGGCCGTGTTCAACATCGCCGAGGACCGCCGCGGAGACGTTTTCAAGCAACTCGTGACACGCGTGTCGTCGAGCAATGCGAACGAGCAGACGTTGCAAGTCGAGCGGCTCGCACAACTCGGCTCGCCCCTGCTGCCCATTCTGGAAGTGACGCTCCAGCACGGCGACGCGCCCGCAAAGTACCTGACGCTGGCCGTGATCGCGAAAATGCTCGAGGACGCGGCTTACGGTTTGTATCAACCTAAAGATTCGATCACGGTCCAGATGGCCAGCGTCTTGTTGACGGCTGCGCAGGAGGACGCCGATCCGCGCGTGTCGTCGTCGGCCAAGTTCATCCTGGATAACCCACCGATGCAGCCCATGGGCGGAATTAGCGGCGGCTTTTTCTAAACTACGGACAAAGGGTTGTCATAAGGCGACGGTAAAAGCCAATTAAAGACTTGTCCCTCCGCCAAAGTGAGCTTCGGCGAACGCACAAGCGTCATTCCAAAAGGTGATCCCGCGTTCGACATCGAGCGACTGGATAAACGAGCCAAGCTGGCTGGCTGACGCCTCATTGATCGCGGTAATTGTGTCGTTGAACTCAGTGGTCTGACCGACGAAAACTCCCTGGAGCTGGCTGAGCGACTCGGTGGCCTGTGGGCCGAGTGAAATCGCCGTCGCGATGTTTGATTGGATTGCATCTAACTGCGCCTTCATCTGGACGGTAATTTGCTCCAGGACCTTGACGATCGCGTCACCGCCAAATCCCTGCGAGTATTTTATGACGTCCTGCTTATAGTTCGCTTCCAAACTAGTGAGGGCGGAGGCGATCGCGCTGGAACCCTGCGTCAAAGCTTCACCATCTCCGGACATTTCGTCCACAAAAGTCGCGGTGGGTCCTGGGAATATTGAAAGAAATTTGTTCAACCCGTTAAGCATGTCATGCACATTGCCGAGGCTCGCTATGACAGTCTGCTTTTGCGCATCGGAAGCTGGCTTCCCATCAAGATCGTTCAGGACGCCCTGAACTGTCGACAACTGATTAACGATTCCGTCGTTACCGGTTGCGGCTGCTTTAAGGACCGTTGGGAAAACCCCCAGGGCGCCCACATTGCTCTGAAAAGTCTGACAGTGCTGTTGCGCGGTCGCGAGCGCTCCCTGCACGCCCAATCCGCTCAAGGGATCCCAGCTCCCTCCGTCGCCAATCGGCTGAGGCCCGAGCGTAATGCCAAGGACGGCCTGCACATACGGGGTTATCGCGCCGAAACTTGTCGCCAACTTCGAAATCGAAGCTTCGGCCGTGGCCAAATCGTATTTCATAAGCGAATTTCCTTTTGATCCGCGAGGTCTCTACGTAGTCGATGGCGGCGTCAAGGTCTGCTGATTCTTGGTCATATTGAGAATACTCGATGCAAGAGTTGCGAGATCGTTCCAGGCGTTCATTGCGAATTCGATATCGAGTGTCTCAAGATAGGCCAGGGTGGTTCCGGAATCCGCCTTTGTCAGTTTAGTGACAGCGGTTGCTGCGTCGCCTCGCAAAGACACCAGCAGATCCTTCAAGCTTCCCACGGCAAGTTGCGCGTTCACATTCTGTTCTGACAACGAACCCAGCGCGTGGATCACGCCGTTCAAAGCAGTGATCTGTTGTTCCTCTGTACTCTGCTTTGCCTGATCGGCTTGAAGTTTCGCCGTCGCCTCTTTCACCTGGTCACTGTAAACGACGGTTGCAGCTATCGAGCCGCCAAGGCCGACGACGCCCGTGAATGTTACCACGAGTGAGGCACCGCCTGTTTCCGGCGCCAAGGCAATGCCGACGATGGCCACGAAGATACTGGCACCGATTCCGATCTCCGCTAATTCGATGTCGTGATCCCACACCTTGATCTCTCCGATCAGAGTCTTGATTTTGCCTTTCAAGGTGGTGTAGGCATCTGTGTGGAGGATACCAACTTCTTTTGCCGCACCCTGTTGGCCCGTGGTCAGGCTCGTATTGTCGGTTTGAAGGTTGGTCGTAAACGTTTTGAGGTCGTTGACACATCCCCAAATCGTCGGACTGGCAGGATTGTTGGGCGGCAGGTTCGAATCGGTCTCTTTGCCCAGAACTATCTCGACCTGTTGCTGGACGGCTTGGAAACACTGAACGATGTCACTGATCTGAGTCGCTGTTAATATCTGGCCAGGTTTCAAGGTAGCCACGATGGCTTGCACGGCAGACATCGAGCCATACTGCGTCTGACCGCAATTCTGAATGGCCTCAGGAACGGCGGACCAACAATCAGGCCCGATGTTGTTCAAGAATTGATCGGCGTGCTGCTGTGCTACTCCGAGGTTCTGCATGAACGGCGCATACCAAGCGCCCTCGGTACCTAGTGCCGGCACGTGGGTGTTTGTGATCGCAGCGCAGTAGGCCATGATTTTCGAGTTGGCATTAACGTGATCAGCGAGATGTTGCTTGGCTTTTGTTGCGTCGATCATGGTTGGTTCCCTTTGAGTTTGTTCTAGTGCTTTGTCACAGCTTGGTGTTCGGTTTGGGTGGCTGGGGTCGAGACTTCGAGCCCCCAGCGAAACTGGCCTTCCGGGGGCTCGATGACTCGACCCCGGCCACCCGAATCTTTAGTTGGTCGAGGAAATCGTGTAGGGTGTCAATTGAGAAACTACGGCGTTCTGAGTCTTTTCCGCAAACGCCTTGACCTGGTCCCATGCGTCTATGGCATCGGAAAGGTCCTGGAGATCTGGGATCTTGCTGATGTCGATCTGCGGCTGCGCCAACACGACGAGCAGATAGGTCAAGCCATAGTTGGCGAACGACCACGTGTCGTCGAAGTCGTCAAATGTCGTTAGGGCGGACTCGATCCCTTTTGAGAGTTGTTCCAGGTTGGAACAGATGCCCTGCATCAAGCCGAGTTGCATTTGGTCGGCCGACAATTGCTTGTTGAGGGCTTCAATTTGATTGAGATCCGAAATGACGCGATCTTCGGTTTCAGCGTCGATGGCAAAGTCGACGCCGATCCCAAGCAGAGCGATGCCAAAGCCTACGGGATCGAACCCCGCGCTGAAAGCAAGGCCGACCACCATGCCGATCATCGCGTTCTCGGTGTCTACCGTGGCATCGGTGGCAGACTGGCTGAGCGCGGCCAGAGAGATCTCGGCAGACTGGATTTGGGTCTGTACCTGCTGTACCGCCGCACGATCCGCAGCTTCCGCCGGCAAAGCGGACTTCAGGGCCGTGTCGAGGGCGGCAAGGCTCTCTTGCATTTGAGTTTTGAACGCCGCCAGAGATTTCATCTCGGACTGCACGGTGGCGTTGTTTGTCGCCGTTTCCTGTTGCAGAGCCCCGATTGCCTCGGTCAAATCCTGCACTTGTTCGTCGGTTGGGATATTGTTTTGAGCGGCAATCTTGTCCAGGATCGGTTGCAAGGAAGCAGCGACAGTCTTGAAATCTTCGGCATACTCGATGAAAGGATCCGTCATGCTGGCAAAAATTTTGCTGGGCATGTCGTTGTTCAGCCACGTTTCAGCATACTGCTTGCTGGACTGTAGCTTCGAGTGAATCTCCTCGTACCAATCCGGTGCTGGAGTCATGGGCGGCAGATGGGAGTTCACAAGGGTTGTCGCCCATGTAAACATCGCGTTCCGAGCGTTGAGGATTCCAGTGAGCTGTGCAATGACGTCGCTGGGATTTGAGGCAAGCATTCTACGTTCTTTCGAGGAGACAATTACCGGAGAGCCGCTGTTGCGGCGATCGTCCAATGGATGATTGTTTGCCCGCATGATTCGCTTTGCGCGACGAATATATCAGTCCGGGGGTGCGTCTGCAACTACCGCCATGTGGGCCGCGTTCATGACGGTAAACATGCGACCGATGAAGTAGTCAGGTTAGCGATCACGGACCGTAACAAGGTCCGAATCCGCATCCGGGATGCTGGGCAGGATCGGCGGGTCGGAGGCGCCGTCGGCGGGTCGGACGGTTAGCATGCGGATGGCGGGCGTCGTGGGCTCGAAGTGCATCTCCGGCACGCGCAGCATCAGCGGCACGGTACACAACCGGGCCACCGAAGACAGCCCAAACAGTACCAGGTACGGCGACAGTCCGAGCACTAGTGACGGCGTCCCTTGGCCGACTCCAAACGTCCGCAACAGCGCCGCGCCAAACAGCGAACCGACCACAAACGCCAACGCGTTGCCGACGTTGTAGATCGTCAGCAAGCTGGTGCGTTGGTGCCGCGGAATTGTCTCGAAGAACATCAGCAACATGGCCAGTTCGTAGGCCGCCCACAACACGCCGGCTGCGAATTGCAATGCGATCAAATAGTAGAAGTCCTGCGACACAATCCAACCGGCGCCCAGCGGAATGATCGTCACGCCGCCGATCCATAACAGCCGCCGGGCTCCCGAGTATTGAGCCAGCTTGCCCCAGAGCGGCAACGCCAGCACCTTGCCGATGAATCCCGCGCCGATCAGCAGCATGAATTGTAGATACGTGAGTTCCAATTCCTGCAGCATGTACGGCACGAAATACGGCCCGGCCATTTGCACCGTGATTTGCACGGCGAGCAAATACACCAGCAGCTTTGCGCCGGCATGGCCGCGCAGCCGTCCTAACACGTCCAGCAGCCCGGTGTGGCCGTTGGTCACTTCGCCCGCGCCGGGCTCGCTTTGCCACGATAGACACGCGGCCGAGAGAAACCGACTGGCTCCGGCTGCTAGGAACAGCAGCGTAAACGCCGTGATCGTCCAGTCACGACCCGTCCCCGCCTCCAACAGCAACCCGCCCGCCGCGAAGCCGACCAATGTAAATACTTGGCAGATGCGAACGCGCTGTGCGAAATATCGTGTCCGCACGCGCTTGGGGACGATTTCCTCCATCCAGGTGTTCCACGCCGGGCCCGTGGCCAAGCCGGCGGCCCAGTACAACGTGGCTGCGAGAAAAATCAGACCCGCGGCGTGTCCATGCACGAGTGCCGCAACAGGGACCAACAACAGGCTGGCCGCTTGGCAGGTTGCACAAGCCACAACCCAGCGCTTGTGAGACCCTAGCCGATGCACGGCCCACGGAGTTGCCATTTGCAACAAGGCCCCGGTCAGCATCGGCACGGTGGCGATCAACCCGGCCACGATCTCGCCGGTGCCCAATGCCAGGGCGTACGCGACCAGATATGTTTCCCCTAGCCCGACCATCAGGCTGAACGTGGCGCCGTCGGCCATGCCGGCTCGCAAATCCTTGCGCGGCGAAGTTCGGCGGTGGTGAGTGGCAGCGGGCACGGAATGTGGATCGTACATCTCGTCCGTGAAAGGTACGCGCTTCATCGGTGGTGGCAAAACAAGGCGGCTCATCATCCAAGGACCGTAAAGATATTGTAGTGTGCGCGGTTTGCGTAGGGCATCACGTCACTTCAGACGCGCGGCGGCCGGACATGTTCGGGGAATTCTCGGAAAACGCGAATCATGCGGCTTGCGATTGACGCGCGTCGGCCCGGCTCGATACGATCCGCCTCCATTTCACACCGTCAGGCCGGAGCCATTGATGCTAGCTCCTCGGTCGCTCGTCTTAATAAGCTCGCTGCTTGTCATCACATTCGCCGGGTGTGCGAGTCTGCCCGGACCCTTGCCTCGCCGCACGCTTTCGCCAACAAGGAAAGAAACAATCACCGAGACGGTGTCGAGCAACGGCGCGCCAAATCAACCGGAATCCGCCAGCCGCGCGACAACGTCACTCGACGAGCAACCGACCATTCTGCTGACGGGAATGATGACCGAGCTGGAATCGGAACCGTTCTGGCCACAGCCGCAGATGCCCACGCTGCTCGACGTCGATCCGCTGTTGGTGCGGCTCCCGCCGGTTGATGGCCCGGAGATTACGTTTTCCGATGCACTCGCCGGGCATTGGGATCAAATCCGTTCCGACCATGCCGAGTACTATTCCGCCGAGGGACTAACTTGGTTGGCAGCGGGGCTGAGCGCGGGGGCGCTGATGGCCAACACAGCGTTCGACGAACACTTTCTCCGCGACACGTACGCGGAAAACGTCGTGCTGGCTCCCAGCCATGAATTCTACGAGCGACTGCACCAGCCCAAAGTGCTTGGGGATGGCTGGTACACGATCCCGGCGTTCGCGTTGGTCGCCTTCTCGGAACCGCTACTCGACCGTTGGGAGTTCGGACATGTGCCGGCCGAATGGGGCCGGCGATCGTTGCGTACGATCTTGGTGGGTGCGCCCCCAATGTTGGTTTTGCAGGTGCTGACCGGCGGATCGCGGCCCGGAGAAACTTCGTCGCAGTCGCATTGGAAGCCGCTGCAGGACAACAACGGCGTCAGCGGTCACAGCTTCATGGGTGCCGTCCCGTTCATGTCGGCCGCCAAGATGACGGACAACGGCTGGCTGAAGGCCGGCCTGTACGCGGCATCTGCTTTGCCAGCGTTGTCCCGCGTGAACGACGATCAACACTATTTCTCGCAGTCGTTTCTCGGCTGGTGGCTGGCGTATGCAGCGGCCAGCGCCGTTCATCGGACTGAGTCTTCCAAAGCGAGATTCCACATCCTGCCCCTGCCGCAACCGGACGGATTTGGCGTGGCCATTCAGTTCGATCGCTAGTCCCACCGCACACGGCGGCTAAACATCCGGCGGCGGTTAAGATATTCTAAGGGGTGCGGTTTGCGAAGTGGTCTTTTGTCATTGGTCCTTTGTCATTTGCAAGAGAAACTGGCCCTGCCACAACGAGTGGCGCGAATGACCAAGTACCAATGACAAATGACCAATGACAATGGACTACTGCCATGACAGTTGACAAATCAGACGCGCGAGTGCGGGAAATGTTCGGGGAAATTGCTCCGAAATATGACCGCATGAACCACCTGCTGTCGATGAACGTCGACCGCTATTGGCGGTGGCGTACCGTGCGGCTGGTGCGGCCCGACGGGAACGAACCGATTCTGGACATCTGCACGGGCACGGGCGACTTGGCTTTCGCCTTCTACAAAAAGACAGGCGGGCAAACACCTATCGTCGGGGCCGACTTTTGCCGCGAGATGCTGGACATCGGCGAGCGAAAGAAGGCTCGCGCGGGGATCAACGGCCAGCTCACGTTCGTCGAAGCGGATGCTCAGCACTTGCCGTTTCCGGATGACCATTTTCAGATCGTCTCGGTTGCGTTCGGGCTGAGGAATGTGGCCGACACGGACCAGGGTCTGCGCGAGATGACTCGCGTCTGTCGTTCCGGCGGCCGCGTGGCCGTGCTGGAGTTCTCGATGCCGCGCTGGCAGCCGTTCAAAGCGGTTTATGGTTGGTACTTTCGCCACGTGCTGCCGCGACTCGGGCGCTGGCTGGCGCGCAACAAATCCAACGCCTACGACTATTTGCCCGTCAGCGTCGGTGAATTCCCGCAAGGCGAAGCGCTGGCCGAGCGAATGCGCGCGGCCGGGCTATCGCGAGTTGATTACTATCCGTTCACGATGGGCATCGCCACGTTGTACGTCGGAGTGAAGTGAATTCCTTGGAGTGCGGCGACTCGTCGCCGCTTTTGGATTTTTCTTAACCCCATCATGTTCACAACCGGCA
>JBGTKH010000627.1:0-19568 GCA_041744735.1 Pirellulaceae bacterium
GACGCGCTGGAGCCGCTGAAGAACGTGTTCAGTCCCAACGCCGCCAACACACCGCTCGTGTCATTCGCAAATGCAAAACTCAACTCGGGCGCGTCGCTGGTAATCGTCAGGCCGCCGGTCGGTGTCACGGTGGCCGACACGCCGTCGAGGGCGTCGATCGCCGCGGCCAAGTCCGACAACGTTGTGTCGTCGTCCAATCCGTTCAATTGCACGAAGATGTCTTTGGTTTGTGTGATACCGGTTTGCTTGTTGAACACTTGCAACTGAAACGCGCCGCTCGCCGGACTGAACTTTAACCCCGCCTGATCCAGGGCGGCCGCAGGGTCCGTCACCAAAGATTCGCTAGTGAGTTGCGAGAAGCCCGTCAGGCCTTGTCCACCCGAGTGGACCTTATTGAACTCAAACACCAGCGCCCGCGCGAATTCATTCAGTTGATCGATGAACCCGGCCAAGACTCCGTCGCGCGATTCGACCAAACCTGCCAGTTTGCCGGTCGCACCGCCTACCGGCGCACTTGTCTCCGCGATCTGCACATTGGCCACTGCCAGCCCGCGATCAACCGTGCTCACGGTCGTGACTTCGCGAAACGTGCCTTCCGAAATCAGAAAGTCGCCGCCCGAAAACACACTGACCGACCCCGACGGTTGTTCAGCAACATGAATGTCGATAAGCGACGCCAGCCGATTCAGCGCCGATTGCCGCTGATCGCGCAGGCCGACCGCGTCACTGCCCAGCGTACGGCCTCCTTCGGTGTTCACGATCTGGACGTTCAGGCGCGCGACGTCTTTGATCAGCTTGTTGATCTCACTTGCCGTGTCGAGCACTTGGTCGTTAACGCTTTTGCGCAGTTCGCGGGCTTTGCGATCGAGCAAACGTACTTGGTCCGAGAGGGCGGTTCCTTCGAGCACCGCCAAATTCCGCACCGTGACGTTCTCTGGCTGGTTGAGCACGTCGTGGATCTTGCCGAAGAAGCTGGTCAGCGCCGTGCTGAGGTCCTGTTCGCCCAATTCGCCGACCAACGTTTCCAACTGCACGTAAGCACTCTCACGCGCTTCGCCGTTGGCCAGATCGCTGGTCGCGCCGCGCAGGCGATCCTCCAGAAACCGGTCCACCTGTTGGACGATCTCCGGTACTTCGACGCCCAACCCAAGCACGAGCTTACCCACGCGATAGCCTGGCGCAGGCGTTTGCAGCAACTCCTGCCGGATGTAGCCCGGTGTGTTGGCGTTGGCAATATTGTTGCCGGTAACATGCAGCCCGGCTTGGGCTACATTCAGCGAGTTGCCGGCAATGCGTATGGAACTAAAGAGCGACATGAAGGCGTGCTTTGCAGTTTTCCCAGTCCTGCGCAGCCGCCTATGCTTCCCTGTCGACTAGTGCGCCGCGCGAGTGACCTGATTCGCCTCTTCCATATGTCGGTTGCAATTGGCCGCCGGTCGCAATAATCTCCAACATCTGGGAGAGATGTAATAAGGTTCTTTGAGCCAGCACCCAATTCGTAAGACTTTGGTGTTGCAATAATCGCATGCGAGACGACGCTTCTTTCACACGCTTGCCCAACTTGCCGGCACTGTTTTTAGGAAGTGCCGACGCTAGCTCACCGATGCTGTCGTGCGGCAAACCCTGCTCTCCCGCCCGTTGCAGCAATTGGCCGCGCCGATCGTGACACGCCTTTAGGCGTTCGCATAATTGTTCTTCGCGCGCCGCCATTTCACTCATTGATTGCAGGTCACCCGCCGCCATGCGGTCGCGCTTGTCCGAAAGCACGCCTAGCAACTCGTCCTGCACGGACGACAAATCATTCAGCAACTCGGCCAAGTCGACTTCCCAATCTGACTTCATGATACGTGAGTCCATCTTCCTTTTCGGAGTGCGGCGACTCGTCGCCGCTTTAGGAGTTTGAGAAGAGACGTCAACCCTCTAATACCTAGCGCAGACTCAATCACCAAACGTCATATCCGTTTCTATCCCAGATTCCAAAAGCGGCGACGAGTCGCCGCACTCCAAATTCAAGATCTGCGGAGTTCAAACAATTCGAACATGGGCTGCGTGAATTGGGCGGCGGTCGACTCTGTCAGCTTCTGTGCTAAGATCTGGTCCATCTGTCCTTGAAACACTTCTTCCGCCCGGCCGCCGTGAAAATACGCGGGTTTGCCGACCGTCTTGCGCATCGCACTTAGCAGTTGGCCGTAGAATGTCTCGCCGACAAAGGCATCGAATGTCTCGCGAAGGTTCTTCCCGTCAGATGACTCTGCCTTATTAACTAAGTTCTTTGCCGTTTGTGCTGACGACAGCAATCGACTGTTCTCGACCGAAGCATCTGCGATTCCAATCAACGAACTGAAGTTCATATCAGCCATGCATTGTGCCCTTTCGACCTTTACTCAATAATCAATCGTCCGTAGAGATCGCCGTTGCGCTCCAGGCCTTTGATAATGTCAATAATGTCCTGAGGCGACGCTTTGATGGCGTTCAGAGCATCGACCAATGATTTTAGTTTGGTCGTCGAAGCAGCGGCCGATGATTCTAAGGGAAAGAACGGCCCGGCCTCAATGGTAAGGTTCTTG
Organism: Pirellulaceae bacterium; assembly: GCA_041744735.1. Classification (GTDB taxonomy): domain Bacteria; phylum Planctomycetota; class Planctomycetia; order Pirellulales; family Pirellulaceae; genus JBGTKH01. The sequence goes on from JBGTKH010000627.1 coordinate 2,568, forward strand.
TGAGTGACCGCCACAGGACCAATCTCTACATCCGACCCAATGACCACGGTTCCCGCACGTTCGTTCACGACCACGCGGGCCTCGTTCTGCGGATTATAGATTCGCTGGTTCAGGACCTGCGAAACAAACAGCACTGGGTCGTCGCGGTATTTGCTGGGAATCTGTACTTGAATGTTGACTTGATCCTTGGCCGAAGCGATGCCTGCAGCAAAACCGCCGCCGCTGCTGTAGCGAAAGTCCGGTTCGTTGTTGATCAGCTCGGCAATTTCCTGCGCCGTCTGAAAGTTCGCATGGTTCTTATCTAAGACCAATGTAATGGCATCGTTCTCGACAAACGCATTGTGAAACGACTCTTCTAACCGGCAGCCGCTGTGAACCTTTGCGGATACTGGCCGCGCGGGATCTTCCAAGTACACCGGCCCTTGCGCAAATGCGTAGACATGCGGGTTGCCGGGCCGCGGGCCCAAGAGCGGCGTCATCATCAGATAACCGCCGTCCAAACTCTTGGCGCTGATCGCACTGACTTGACAGTTGATCTTGTCACCTTGCCGCGCGCCGGCCGCAGGCACCGTGGCGGTGACAAACACCAAAGCCACGTTGCGGGCGTCCTTTAGTTCCTGAAGCAACTCTTCACCGCTCTCCATCCGAGTCACGGGATTGCCCATCAGGCCGAGCATCCGCGCCAGTGCCCGTGTCGTCGGCTTCACATCCGGGTCACCGGTCCCTTTCAATGCAACGACCAGCCCCAGCCCTTGCAGCGTGTTCTCTTCCTGCCCCTTCACACGGCAGATGTCTCGAATTCGTGTCTGCGCAGCGCATGGAGTGCCCATTCCAAGGAAGAAACTCGCGACGAAGCAGGCTACGGACGTGTAGTTAGTGTTGCGATATCGCATTTCAGCACGGCTTGTATTGTGTTGTAATGGATGGCATTTCAAGACCGTAGCCGAAGTTGTGAAACTTCGGGATCTTTATGAAACTTTGGGAATTCTCACGAATTCCGCTACAAGAGTGTGACGTATGAATGCTATTAGAAAGGATTGATCTGGTCGAGGATGTACAGAAACCAGCCGCGTCGATAGCCGTCGCGCACGTGGCCCATTTCTCGTTTGTGAATTTGCAAGTCCGCGATATCGCGGCTCAGCACAACGTTGCCCGGTCCGAGGTCTTCTTTGCGGCAGATGCCGGTGAGCGAGTACTCCCACACCTCTTTATTGTTGCGAATCTGCCGGTGAGCTTCGAGCACCAGATTGCCGTTGGGCTGGATGTCGGCCACGTGCGCGGCGATGTTGAATACCAACGACTCGCGCGTTTCAAGTTCGCTGTCGGCTCGATAAAGTTGATCTAGTTGCGCCTTAACGCGCGGATCACCGTCGTTCTGCGGCGCCTTTTTAAGGTCCAGCCCGTTCGTGAAACGGATCCAATCGAGAAGCACGCCGTTATAGAGCAGATTCTTGCGGCGCTCCACTTCGCCTTCCGCGAGCATACGAGACGCTTCATCGACGCGAATGGAAATGATGTCGTGCACGCGGATTTCGCGCGGCGGCAGCGCGGGCGTCAACGTCCAGCTACTGTTTTCCAATGTCGGGAACGGCCGTCTGCCGACCGGCAAGTCTTGGTGGTAGAGGCTCGAGTTTTGACCATACGCTAAGTGCGTCGCGCCGCATACAACAGCGCACAGCAGAATGGTGTGGCGGCAACGAGAACTGTATCCGAGCATTGGCTTGCGACCTTTTAGGGTTCTAGCTTGGCGGGCGATTGATGATCACCGAAGTGAATTCGCTCTGGTGCAACTTGGCGAACGGCGTGGAAGCTGTCTGGAGTCGTATCGGTAATCGTCGGCCCGCGGGCGTAGACTTCGACGACGCGGAGATCGGCGACGCGCGCCGCGTAGCGTTGCTGATGTTCGATCGACTGGACCGTAATCACGTCGCCCCGGCTCCCTTCGTCTTGAGCCCGCGCGGTCGTGCGCACTTGCACGCCTGCGGCCCGAGCGACCACGGTGACCAATTCGCCGCGGCGGACCAACAGCGGCAAGCGAATCGCCCGCACGTCGACCGGTTGCCCGGCAGCGATCGGACGATTGGCTTCTTTGCCGACGACTTCTTCGACGCGGTGAATTAGATCGCGCACGTTCGCATGATCTGCTGCCGGCAGAAGCTGTAAGTCGGCCGCTTGCACGATATCGCCTCGGCGAATCGGACGAATGGCCGTGACGACCATCGTCGGAGTCGTAACTTGCGCGGAAGCGGATGCGCGGACTTCGCCGTTCTCACTTCCCGACGAGACATCGAAAGTTTGTCTGCCGACCCGTGTGCTTTCAAGTTCCACACGACCTAGTCGTCGCACCGTTTCACTGATTGCTGGCGGCGTACCGACCGGATGGATCTTTACGCTGCTGGCGCCTGCGAATCGGCACTCGGCTAGATTCACTCCGCGCAGGGCTAACAATTCCTGGATTTCTCGTTGACGGACACTTTCCACATGCGCGGGTGCCGGAAATAATTCGATCCCGGACAGGGCCGCCTGTATGTTCGCATCCGTGTCTTGCACTTCGGCGACGTCGCCAAGCAGCACCAGCGCACCGCGGCAATGATGCTCGGCCTTCAGCCGGACCTCTGCCGCGTCGGCTGAGAAGCCTGACAGTGTTATGAGCGTAAAGTAGCAGACGATTTGTGAACGCGTCGTATGAGTCATGGACATTGCGAGACGACCGAAGTCTCACGACTTCGGCTACGTTAGGAATTGAGATGACAATTAGAAACGCCGCAAGTTAGAGATAAGCTGCAAGACTTGATCTCCGGCTTGAATGGCTTGTGAATTTAACTCAAACGAACGCTGCGTCGTGATCAGGTCGATCAGTTCCTGAACAGGTTCCACGTTCGACGCTTCAAGCCAACCTTGCCGCAGCACGCCCAAGCCGTTTTGGCCCGGGTTTCCCGGAATCGCCGTTCCCGACGCATCCGTTGGGGCGTATAAGTTTTCGCCGATCTTCAACAGACCCTCGGGGTTGATGAACAGTGCCAATTGAATCTGTCCAAGCTGTTGCAATTGCGTGGAACCAGCCTGCCGCACCATGACTTGGCCGTCGGGATTGATGACGATGCCGGTGGCGTCCTGTGGAATCGTCAGGGGCGGTTCCATTAACCGCCCGGTGCTGGCCGAGCCGACGACCAATTGATTGTTGGCATTCTGAGAAAAGTTGCCCGCCCGCGTATACACGGTCTGGCCGTTGGAATCGGTGACCTGAAAGAACCCGCGCCCTTCAATGGCCATATCCAGTTCACCCGACGATTGCTGAAAGGCGCCCTGATCAAAGTCGGTCTGCACGCTCGACACGCGCGAACCAAGTCCGATCGAAGTGCCGGTCGGCGTCGGCTGGCCGGCGTTGTCCAACGAGCCGGGCAGCGTTTCGTGTTGATAGAACAGATCCTCGAAATTCGCGCGGCTGCGCTTAAACGACGTGGTGTTAACGTTCGCCAGATTGTTGGCGATCACGTCCAACTTCGTCTGCAGCGACTCCATGCCTGTCGCTGCCGTGTAAAGGGTTTGTACGCTCATGGAAAAGCTCCAATTTTGTCATTTGTCATTTGTCATTTGTCATTTGTCATTGGTCATTGGTCATTGGTCATTGGTCATTGGTCATTGGTCATTGGCGATCTCCTAAATCTCTTGCAAATGACAAATGACCAATGACCAATGACAAATGACTCTTACGTCTGCCGTAACACCCGATTCACCAGCGCCCCAATCATTTGGTCGTGGTTTTGGATCATGCGCACGTTGGCTTCGTAGGCCCGCGAGGCTTCGATCAGGTCCATCATTTCCAGCGTCGGTTTAACGGTGGATGTTTCCAGGTGTCCTTCCAGCACGCGCCGCTGGTCGGCTGCAACCGGTGCGGTGTCGGCCAGCGGAGAGAACAGGTTCTCACCGGCTTTGGCCAAGTCGCCCAGCGACTGTGGTTTGACGAGAGCCAACGGAATTCCGGCGTCGCCTTGCGTCAGCACGCCGTGCGGCAACAATCGCGGCGTGGGACCGCCCACGTCGATGGCCACCGGCCGTCCGTCGTCGGCCAGCACGTTGTATCCGTCTTGCGTTTGCAGTTGCCCGTTAGCGTTAAATCGAAAGTTGCCCGCCCGGGTTAGCAACTGCTGACCTTCCTTCTCGACCAAGAAAAACCCTTCGCCGTCGATTGCCCAATCGGTCGGAATCCCGGTGCGTTTGAGGATGCCCCGGCTGAAATCGGTCAACGTTTGCCGCAGGGACACGCCGCCGCCGACGTCGTTGATCGAGCGTGAGCCGGCGCTGACTTCGCCGCGCTCGATCGCTTCCGCGTGACGCGCCTCCAGGATCGCCATTTGCCGTTTGAAGCCCGGCGTATCGACGTTCGCCAGATTGTTCGAGATGACTTCCAGCCGGCGGCTTTGCGCTTCGGCACCGGCCGCCGAGATGTACATTCCGTAGGGCATGTGTTTGTGCAAACGATAAGAACACGCCCCCCCGGGCCGCGGCGATCTTCAAGCAAGCCGCGCGCCGAACGAAGAGAGACTTCTGCGGCGAGCGTGAGCTAGCTACGACAAGTGGTACGTGAGGTTCAGTTTAGAGAATCGCTGGCGGGGCAACTGACGCGGAATGCATTCCGTGGCCGGCGGCGGCATTCCGCAGAATTTGCCGATTGGAAAGCGCAGATTTCGCCGAAGGGCGCGCCCTACGCGGCTGCCGCTGTTCCGGATGACGGATCGAAACCGGGCAGTACTTTTTGTCGCGGCGGGTGGACACGCTTGAAGAATCGGTCGCGGTAGCCTTCGGCCAGGTTCATCATCACTTCCAGAATCAGCAAGTCTGCACGGTTCATCACGTGCCGAGCGCTGCGGCTGCCAAGGCCGCCAATCATCTCTTCCAGCACGTGCAGGTGCAGCATCATCGCGTGCTGCGCCGTCACGCCAGCCGTGGCCAACAGATCGGCCAGGCGATTCATCTCTTCCGTCAGATTGCCCGAGCCCATGATGACGTAGGCTCGCAGCAGTTCGCGATAGTGGGCGATCAGCGGCTGCGGCAATTCGGGACATGGGCTGGGGAACTCTTTGACGGCAACGGGCGAGTCGTCGTCGACGACCGTCGGCGGCGGGTCGAACCGCAGTTTCTCTAAATCGTCGATCAGCGCCCGCTGTTGTTGGAGCAGCCGCGTGGCTTCGGCGTGTTCAAGCTGCAAACGATGCCGCTGAGCCTGCTCGAGCCGGCGGTTCTCGGCGATCAATTGATGACGCTCGGTGGCCCGCGCCAATTCCCAGATCAGCGTCCGCGTGGTCGTGGTGTTGACACAGACATAGGCATCCCCGCCCACCTCGTAGCATAGGGCCGACATTTCCTGTTCGCTCTGCGTGCCCAGCACGATGATCGGCTGCTGTTCGCTGCTGCCCGCTCGGATGGCGTCAAGCAGATCCAGCGCGTTCAGCCCATCGCCTTCGTGGCTGATCAGCACGGCATCGAAGACTTCGTCGCGCAGCCTTGCCAGTCCCGCGGCAACTCCGACTGTTTCTTCCATCCGCACCTCGCAAGCGCTGTCGGCTGCGAACGCTTCGGCCAGCCAACCGCCCGTGCGATGCAGCCCGGTGATGAACAGCACGCGCATCCGCGGCGGCAAGTGGCCCCACGGCGTCGCGGGCAACTTTTTCGCCTTCGTATCTTTGGGGGCCGAGCGCATGACGCGGTTCCGGGCGAGTGAGAATGACTAGTGCTTTGTCAAAGTTTAATTTAGGATCGGCCGGTTACGTGGCGTAAGCTTCCAGCTTGCGTTTACTCGTGGAAATCGAGTTGGCAAGCAGGATGCTTGCCCCACTTTTTCGTTTAGACAAAGCACTAGCGCACCGGCACAAGCCCACGGGTCGTGCGTGGAAACCCGTGGGCTGGCGCCCAGCGGCTATTTGCTCAACCTGTTGCGCGCAGGTCCATCCTGCGCGCAAATTGGCTGCGTACTTGTAGTAGAGCGAGCCACCTCGGTCAACGGCAAACTCCGCTTATCGCGGCATTCGGCGGCGGGTATACTGTGGCCCTATGAAGATTGCATACCTTGACTGTGCTAGCGGGATCAGCGGCGACATGACGCTCGGCGCGCTGGTCGACGCGGGCGTAGAACTGTCGGCTATCCAAGCGGGCATCGATTCGCTGGGGCTGCCGAGTTGTCGGCTGGCGGCTGCGGAAGTGAAGCGGAAAGGGTTTCGTGCAACGAAGGTGACGGTCGAGCACGAGCCCGAGCACGCTCATCGGCACCTGCATCACATCACGGACATGATCGACCGGGGCACGCTGACCGCCGCTCAAAAGGATCTGGCAAAGCGAATCTTCACGCGGCTGGGCGAGGCCGAGGCCAAAGTGCACGGTACGACGATCCGCAAAGTGCATTTCCACGAAGTCGGGGCCGTCGATTCGATCGCCGACATCGTGGGCACCGCGATCGGGCTGGACCTGCTGGGCGTCGATCGCATCGTGTGTTCGCCGATTCCCACGGGGACCGGCTACATTCAGATCGCTCACGGCCGAGTCAGCGTGCCGGCGCCGGCGACGGCGGAGATGCTGAAAGGGATTCCCCTGGCTGGTTCGGCGGTCGAGTTTGAATTGACCACGCCGACGGGAGCCGCGATCGTGGCCACCGTGGCCGATGAATTTGGCCCGCTGCCCGCGATGAAGATCGCGACGATCGGTTACGGCGCGGGCGATCGCGATTTGAAGGAGCAAGCGAACCTCGTGAGGTTGATCGTCGGCGATGCGGCCGATGCGCAGACCGCCGATCAAGTGTGGGTGCTGGAGACGAACCTGGACGACATCAGCGGCGAAGTGATCGGCCACTGTACCAATCTGCTGGCCGAAGCCGGCGCTCTGGACGTGTACACGACCGCGATCCAGATGAAGAAGAATCGACCGGGCGTGATGCTCAGCGTGCTGTGCCAGTCGGCGGACGTGGCGAAGATGGAAAAGATTCTGTTTCGCGAAACGACGACGCTGGGCGTGCGGCGCTGGCCGGTCAGCCGCCATAAATTGGAACGCCGCCCGCATGACGTGGAAACGGCGTGGGGAACGATTCAAGGCAAGCTGGCGACGTTGGGCGACGGCACGATCAGTTTCTCGCCTGAATACGAATCCTGCCGCCGCGTGGCCGCCGAGAAAAATGTGCCGCTAAAGGATGTTTACGAAGCGGCCCGCCGGGCGTTTGATGCCGGTGCGAATGTCGTTTAACCCGTAGCCGTAGGCGAGGCAGTGCGGCAAGTGGCGCATCTCTCGATTACCTCGCCTTCGGCTACGGGTTAAACGATGGCCGCCATCACGGAATCGGAAGGAGCCTATGCCGGTGCTACTCGTGGCCAGCCTCACTTCGTGGTTGATGTTTCTAGCGGGCATCGTCTTGTTGACATTGATTCTGCTGAAGCGTTGGCATCGCTACTACGGCCGGCGCGGACGGAAAGCAACGACCGAAAAGCAATCCGCCCATGATTTCGGGCGACAAGAATCTCGGCCTCTCAACTCGCCGCCCGAGCTGTTGCGCTGGCAGGTCGAAATGCACGAAACGGCGCGCGATCTGAAGGCGGAGTTGGACAGCAAGATGAGCGCGATTCAGGCGCTGGTGGGCATCGCGCGTGAAGAGTGTCAGCGGCTGGAAGCGGCGATCCAGCGCGCCCACCAACTGGGCCTATCCACGCGCCGCGACACGCTCGACGAAATCCAGCAGCTAACGTCGCAGCTTGCCGCCGAGGACAGCAGCACGCGGTTCACGGACAACGTAACGAACTCATTCGAGAGTTCAAAGGGCGGCCCACCAAGTGCATCTGCATTTCCCATTGGCCGCCGCGCCGCAATCTACGCACTAGCCGATGAAGGCCACAGCCCGACCTCCATCGCCGAGCAAATTGGCACTCCGATCGGCGACGTCGAAATAGTGCTCGGCACGCGCGGCCGGGGCGAGTAACTTGACTGGGAGCCCAATGATCTTCTGCACCCAACTAGCCAACCATCTCGACACCGAATTAGAATGGCCTAGCTGGCGCGCTTTGAAGTTGCGCTAGCATCAATTCGTAGCCGAATTCGCCAGAATTTGGCTTTCGAGTTCAACCGAGACTGGCCAAATTCTGGCGAATTCGGCTACTGGCGCGTCGGGCTTGTATTTTAGGACTGGAGGTTGTGTGCGATGCGTGCATGGCTGATCCTCTGCGTTGCGGCCCTGTTGGCTGGCTGTTCTGTTGGCGATGCTCAGCAGCGGTTTCGCGTGTCGGGCAAAGTGACGTTCGACGGCAAGCCGGTCCCTCATGGCGAGGTCCTGTTCACGCCTGACGGGTCCCAAAGCAATGCTGGAGCACAAGGCATCGCCACGATTGAGAACGGCCACTACGACACTCAGGGCTCGCGAGCGCCCGGCGTCGCCGGCGGGCCGACCGTGGTCCGTGTCACTGCTCTATCCGATCCCAAAGGCACGTTACTCTTCGAACACGAATTCCACGTTGATTTGCCCCAAGCCGACACTACTCACGACATCGAAATCTCCGCGTCCGAGGTCAAACCGCCGGCAACCACGCCAGAGATCTAAGCCCTCGGTCTTGAATGCTCTCCGGCGCTTGGGTTGACCAGCGTTCAAAAGCGCCCTGGCTCCAGCACCACGTGCTTCACCGACTGCCGGTTGTACGTGTAGGTGATGTGAACCTTGCCGTCCGATGATTGAATGACGGCGGGGTAGGAGAATTCGCCTTGGCCGCGCTCGAGCGTCAGGATCGGCTGCCAATCCATGCCGTCGTGCGAGATCGCAACGTTTAGCATCTCGCGGCCTGCCGGCTTGCTGGTTCTGGTGGTGTGGTTGTAAACGAGCAATTGCCGGCCATCGGCCAGCGTCACGGCATCGGTGCCGGCGTTGGGGTTCGGCAAGTTGGTGGCTGCCATCTCGCTCCATGTCTTCCCGCCGTCGTCCGACCAACTTTGCGAGACCACATTCTGTCTGGTTCGGCAGAGCACCTGCAACCGGCCGTTGGCGTACGTGAGGATGCTGGGCTGAATAGCACTGAACGCCTGACCGTCGTTGACCGGGCCGATCACTTGCCACGTCTTGCCGAGGTCTTTCGTCAATTCGAAGTGAACTCGCCAGCCGTCGTGCTCGGTGCTGGACGGGCAGAGGATCGAACCGTCATCCAGTTGAATCGGCTTGTTCTTCACCGGGCCAAGCAAGTGACCAATTCTGTGGTTATCGCCAAGCTTGCGCGGCGGTGCCCAGGTCTTTCCATGATCCTCCGACGTCAGCAGCATGCCCCACCAGGCACTTGGGCTGGGGCCGACTTTGTAGAACAGCATCAGCGGGCCGCTCTTCGTTAGAAACAACACGGGATTCCAACACGGGTAACGCAGATCGGGCGATTGCACGCCGTTGGCGACCTCGACCGGTTTCGACCATGCCTTTCCATCATGAAGCGAGACCCAGATGCCCACGTCCGGGTTTCGCTCGTGCCGGCCGCCAAACCACGCTGCGACGAATCCCGATGGCGTTTCGACAATCGTCGAGGCGTGGCACTGCGGTGTCGGCTTGTCGTCCAGCGAATAGATCAACTCGCCGGTAACGTAACCGCCTTCACCAGGTTTAGCGACATCGGGCAGCGCGAGCTCTTCGGCGTTAGCAACAGTGTCGGACAAACCGACGAGCATGAGTGAAATCGAGACGAAGATTCGGCACGTGTTCATGATTGTTGCGTCCTGCTGCAGCGACGGTTATGATGGTGGCGAAACGGGGTCGGGAGTCTTTCTTTCAATTTAGACTCTAACACACCTACCGCCCCAATCAAGCCAATGTTTCGTGGCATCATTCCACCGCTCGTCACGCCGCTGACTACAACATTCCGATCTTGACGAAGGTGTCGTTTGAGATCGAGACGCTGCATGCCTTGTCGGACATCGAAATCATCGTCGGCATCAAGGACAGTAGCGGCGATTTAGAATACTTTCGGCGCCTCGTCGGTTTACGCGAACGGCGCCCCGACTGGTCGATCATGATGGGGAATTCCCACTGCCCACAGTTCATTGCGCGGTAATGGGACGTCCGGGCGGCGGCGCCGGCGGTTGCTGCCAGTTCCAGTCGGATTGATAAGGGAAGGCCAGTTGCGGAGTGGCGAGCCGCTTGCCGCCTTGTTGTTTCGAGACGAGCAGCGCGTCGAGCATGCCGCTGGTCAGCAGCGTCCGCTCGACGGGCCAGGTCGGCCGGCCGCTGTGCATCATCGGTTCGATGCCGCTGAGCAAATGGCCGAAATGCTGAAAGGGCCGCGCCTCTTGGGTCCAGAACAGTGTTGATTCGACGCGATTGTCGGACGCGTACCGCCACGCACAGGTCCATTCCGAAACGGCGTAGTTCAACGTCAACACGCTCGCTCGCAAGCCGTCCTGGTAATCGATCACAAACAACACGGGCTCTTTTACGAGGTCTTCGATTCGCTTGCCAACGGGCAGCGGACGTTCCTTCAGACGCGATAATGCCGCGTCGAGCAGTTGGCGATCGTACACGCCTTTCTCGCCGGCCTGCCACACGGCGTCGCCGGACAGGCATTGCACGGCCGCTACACCTGTTTCGCTGCCCGCCCGCCGCTCGGCCAACGTCTGCACCATCTCCAGCGCATGAAATCCGTACGTGTCGAGCCGGTGATACGAGACGGCCACGATCTCCTTCAGCCGCTCGCCGCGCTGCACATCGGTCGGCGGATAACGCCACAGCACCGGCAGCGACGAGCCGGCCATCAGCGGAATCTTTAGCCGCTGTGACTCGTCGTAAATCCACTTGGCATCTACCCAGTTGTCGGCCAAGTGTTTGTCAGAGAAAACGGGCACGACGCGGTTGCTTTGCTCGAACACTTTCACAATTTCGCCGAACATGCGACGCTTGGGATAGACGATTTGCCCGGTCGCCGATTCCGGATATGTTCCATGCTCCGCAATTAGCAGCACACCGTCGACCGCAAGTTCACCGGTGCCTAATGTCAGCGCGGCGGCCACGTTGTCGTAGATCGGAAAGCCAAATTCTTTCGCCAGCGCCCGGCTCTTATCGTTGGCGGGCACTTGGTCGGTGTACAGCGACACCAATTGCAACTTCGGGCGGCGGCCGTTGCCGTCCAGCGTGTCGGTTTGCAACAGCCGGCTAACAATCACGTCGGCGTGCGAGTTGTGATAGTAGGTGGTGACAACTGCGGCGATCCTGGGAACGCTCGTGTCGGCGTTCACTTTCCCATCGTCTGCCGAGACGGCGTGCAGCGGCGCGAGAACAAAACACAACGTGGCGAACAACGAGGCGCGGCGATTCAAACGGGCATTGGTCACAGGTGGCGTCCTGGCAAAAAGGTCGATCTAGTTTCGGATGCGAATGAGCGCCGGCAATGTCGAATCTCCGTAGGCTGGATTGGCAATCCGGCCTACATTCAGGTTCGATTCTCGCGGCACTTCGAGTGTCCATGATACGAAAGGCATCTGGCTGAGTCGAGTTTTTCTTGGCCGAGTCATCTTTTTCGTTGTCGCGCTCGCCGCGGGTTCGTAACCATGGTATTTACGTGGTCGTTACACGAGACGCATGGTGAAGCGGCACGATAAATGGTAAACACACGCAAAGGGGACGTTTCGTTGGCAGGAGGAAGCCTGGGATGAAATTCGCCGTTCGGAAAAAATGGCTCATGGTTGCGATAGTGATTTGCGGTGCTGCGAATGTCTGCCTGACGGGACTGGCTGGTGAGCCGTTCGAAGATTCCGTGGAATCCACGGTGTATAAGTTCGAGCGCAGCCTATACACGGACAAGGAGAAGAATCCCGACAACGAAGCGGAACGCATACGCCGCACTCGCGAGTTTTTCGCGGAGTTGAACGACGCACCGAGGAAAATTGCGGCGATCGGTATGATGGATAGTCGGTACGTCTATGTCGTCCCCCCAAGCCTGATCCCCGAACTGTTGGGCAAGCTACTGCGTGATGATGACTTGACGGTGCGAACGAGGGCCGTGAGGGCGGTTGCATATAACAGGCTAAGTGGCAAGTTTGTCGACGAACTCTTGGTCTTACTCGAACAACCGGATTTCGAGATCAAGAAATCGGTTCTGCATTCAATGGGGCGTCCAGGGGATGAACGATTCTTGCCGGCAATTCGCAAGCATCTATCGCATGCAGATCCAAGTGTGCGTGTCGCGGCCGTGTTTGCGCTGGCCACCTGGACTCCGGTCGAACAAGTTGGTGACGACGTGACCGCGCTGCTGAAGGACCCCGTGCCCGAAGTGCGCACGGCGGCCGTGCAAGCCCTGGTGCGGTTCGGGCTCTCGCCTTACGCGGCGCAGCTTGTCCCCATGCTGAACGACGAGAGCTCATTAGTGCGGCAGCGTGCGATCGAATCGCTGGCCACGCTCGGCACACAAGCCACCGAAGCTATCGCGCGACGACTTAACGACGAGTCAAGTTCCGTGCGCGCGGCGGCGGCGTTGGGACTGGCGAATCTCCAGGCCGAGGCGTTCATGGCCGACGTGGCCAAGTTGATGCACGATGATGATGTCGTCGTCCGGCGTTATGCCGTCAAAGCTTTCGCGTTGTTCAAGGCCCCTGCATATCGCGTGAAATTGGAATCGATGCTTGACGATCCGGACGACTACGTACAGCGCGAAGCCTTGGAAGCGCTCGCCGCGCTCGGCGACAAATCGTCGGCGCCCAAAGTCGCCCGAAAGTTGGCTCACGAGAATCTGCTCGTGCGGCAATCGGCCGCTTTTGCAATGCGCAGCGTGGGTGACGCGACCTATTCACAACAGGTGCTGCGGCTCTTGGACGACGAAGACGTCACGCTTAAAATCCACGCCTTGCAGGCGCTGCGGATCTTCGGGGACAAGTCGGTCCTACCGCGCATTCGCATGGCAGCCGAGTCTGACCCCAGCGAATCGGTCCGCGATTTCGCACGCTATGTCATCGAAGGTCTCGAAGGATAAGGCCGGAAAAAGTTTGCAAAATCATGGAGGGCAAAACCATGTTCGTCTTCCCATGATTTTGCCCTCCATGATTTTGCACATCTTAGCGACGCAGATCTCGCCGCGGATTCAGAACAGCCACGGAGAGAACAGCTATTGACTGGCCGCCGCGTACTGTCGATGAAAACCGTTGACTTTGAGCGGGATGCGATACAGGCTGACGTCGACGGTCACGTACAGCACGTTGCTCTCTTCACCGATGCCGAATTCGACATTGCTGGGCAGGCCAATGGGCGGATTCTCGCCGTCGGCCTTTTGCTCTTGCGGCCCGGTCGGGATGAAGGCGACCTCTTTCCCTTTGGGGTTGACGACCATCACGCCGGGGCGATTCGAACTGCGGACGGTTAAGTAAAGGTTGCCGTGCTCGTCGATCGTCATTCCGTCGCAACCTTTCTCTTCGCCGAAATCAACCACCGTCCGACGTTTGCCAGCGACGTTACCTTGCTCGTCCAGCGGAAAAGCATAGATGGCCATCGGCCCTTGTGGCGGCGGAGGCTGCGTGGGGTCGATTTTGTCGGTCCCGTTGTCGTGCTCGGCCACGTACAGCGTTTTTCCGTCCGGGCTGAGGGCCACGCCGTTCGGTTTCGAGATCTCATGAGTAACTACGTGGACCGAGCCGTCGCGGTCGATGCGGTACACGGCGCGGTGTTTCAGTTCGCGCGGTTCATCGCCCACGTAACGCGGATCGCTGAAGTAAATACGGCCGGTGGCGTCCAAACAAATGTCGTTCGGCGCGTTGAACCGCTTCCCATCGAACTTGTCGGCGATCACCGTGCGTTTGCCGCTCTTCACGTCCCAGCGAGAAATGCAGCGCCCGCCATATCCCGCCCCTTCACACGCCAGCAAGTTCCCCGCGCTGTCGAAAACCAGCCCGTTCGACTTGCCGCTGTTATCCGTGAATACGCTGGTCTCTTTGGTCTTTGGATCAAATCGCAAGATCATGCCGTTGTCTTTGCCGAACGGAATGTCGGAGAAGTAGATGCTGCCGTCCGGCGCGACCGCCGGTCCTTCGGTCAAACCGCCCGAAATGTTGGCCGAGCGTGTGAACAACAATTCCAGTTTCGCATCCGGCGAGACGATCTTGTCGCCCGTCGGTTTGGGAAGTTCGGCGGCCAGAGAATTTACGGTCGTCAACAAGCAGAACGCGGCAGTCGTCAGCGTGCGCATCGGCGGGTTCCTTTCTGGTGGGAGTGCAAGTCCGATCGCGATCCAGCATAACTATCCGAAAACGCGCGGTCCACCGTTTGTCAGACAATACGCGGGCACTCGCGCATGTCGTAGGATGGACGCCCTCGTCCATCCTGCGGATTTGGACGGACGAGGGCGTCCATCCTACGTCGGTTGTGGCCGCTGGCCGCACGTTAGGAAGATGAGTGGCCGAGATCCTTCTCGGGCGCCACGCGGTCGCGGACCAGTTGTTTGAGCGGCTTGATTTCTGGAAAGCCGCCGTGTTGCGCGCGGGACCAGATCAGTTCGTCGTCCACGCGAATCTCGAAGACGCCGCCGCTGCCGGGCACTAGCGCCACTTCGCCCAACTCCTGGCTGAACGTGGTCAACAGTTCCTGCGCCATCCATGCCGAGCGCAACAGCCAGCGGCACTGCGTGCAATACGTGATCTCGACGCGCGGTTTGTGCATATCCACTCCAACCGCCATTGTAGCTGAATTCACGAAAATTCAGGCTACCGCGGCTTCGCCCTCGTCAACTGATCGGAGTCAGAACGTTCCGTGCGGTTGGCCGCGCGAAGTGTGAACGTTCCCGAACCCTCCGTTTGCTCCAGCGCGCCGCCATCCTCGGTCACCACAAATGTGGACATGCCCACGGTCAACTTATCGCCCGGCCGCAGAGGCGATTGGGTGACGTGAACGCCATTGACCAGCGTGCCGTTGCTGGACCCCAAGTCGCGCACAAAAAGGGAACCGTCCATCGCCAGGATTTCCGTATTGGCGCGGCTGACCCAGCGGTCATTGAGCCGAATGTGCGCCTGCGAGCCGCGGCCAATGATGACGGGAAATGTGGTGAGCGGATACGCGGTCTCGATGACCTCGGAGTCGTGGCTTATCAGTTGGGCAGACATTTGCGGGGGGCTGTTGTGACGGTGAGAGGAAAGAGAAAAAACCTCCCCGCACAAAAGAGGCGGGGAGGTTGCGTGGTAGTTACTCGATAAACGGTCTCCTCACGAGGTCATGAATCGGACACGAACCGCGGCAGGGAGCGAACTCGGCTCCTGGAGCGAATACTCCGGGTGGATCAAGCATGAGGCCCTCCTATTTCAGACGTTCGAGGCATGACTGGCCGTACATTGCAAGCAATGCTTGCGCCAGATTTCCACCTTTTCGGCGGCGTTTACCAAAGCATCTGGCAGCCAGCGATTTGCGTTCAAAGCGGAAACGAGATGAATGCGCCGTGCGGGCTCTTTTGCACACTGCGCGTGCACTCTTGCCGAAATAGCGCGCAAATTTGGGCGAGATTTGTACGTAAATTACTTACGCAGGAAAGCTTGGATGAGCGCCTCGATCGTCCCATCCGACATCGGAGCCACTTCGCCCAGCGTTCCACCGTTGATGAGGGCTTCGGCGGTGGACTCCAGCACCTCCAGCCGGTCGAAGGCGTCTAGCACGCTGGTGCCGCAGACCAGCACACCGTCGTTTTCCAGCAGTGCGATCGGCTGCTGCGGCGAGATGCGTCCGGCCAAGTCCTCACTGTCGCGGAACTGCACGCCGTAAGGCACTCGGCCGACGTCGCGCAGAAAGATGTAACTCTCTGGGATGGTGCGCGAGTTCAGCGCCGCGCCGGTTACGCTGAACGCTGTGGCGTTGACCGTGTAGGCATTGACGACCGCGCCGATCGCGGGGTGACACGCGTAGATGGCCCGATGATTGCCCGCCGCGCGGCTGGGCGTCTTGCCGGCTTCTCCCGCGCCGTCGCGGACTAGCACGATGTCGTCGAGCGTAACGGTGCTGCGATCGACTTGATAAGGCGTGATGAGGAACGAATGGTCGTCAAGCCGCGCGGAAAAACTTCCCTCGGTGCTGATCAGCAGCCGCTGCTGATACCCGCGGCGAACGAACTCGCAAAGCTCGCGGCGCAGTTCCCTTTCGCGGCTCAACGCCGGACCGGGTTGGAATTGCGGCAACGTCGCGGCGCGCTGACGCGGCAGTGCGACTTGCTCTTCGTTCAGGTAACGCACCTCGCCCAACAGCCGCGCCTTGATGATCGTCTTGGCCGTGAACTCCAGCGTCTCGAAACGCTGAAAGGCGTTTTGCAAATTGTCGCCGCCCACGACGACGCCGTGATTTTCGAGCACGACGCAGTGATCACCTTCGGCGAAAGTTTTCGCGATGTTTTGTCCCAACGCTTCGCTGCCGGGCAAGGCATACGGTGCAAAACCAACCGGGCCACAAACGTGAGCCGCCTGATGAAACAGCCGCGTGTTGGGCACTTGGCGGCTAATACTGAACGCCACCAGCGCCACCGGATGCCCGTGCACGATGGCGCGGATGTCGGGCCGGGCTGCGTAGATCGCGCGATGGAAGGGAAACTCGGAAGACGGCTTGTGCGGGCCGTCGAGCGAACCATCGGCACGCACGCACACGATGTCATGCCGGCGCAGGCTGCCTTTGTCCACGCGGGCCGGCGTGATCCAAATGTCGCCGTTGTCGTCGCGAATCGAGAGGTTGCCGCCCGACGTCGTAGTCATGCGATAGCGATAGATCCGCTCCATCGTCAGCATGATCTCGTCGCGCGGATGCACGAGATTGCGATTTGCAGTCACCGGACAACTCCTGCGCGTCATTAGAGGCCATTTCAAAACCTAAATTCAACGTCGCTGCGTTCGCCAGAACGCGGGTCATTTCGGCATCCGTCCGCACTCTGGCGAGTGCAGCTACGGATTCGAAGTGCGCTCTAGCCTCATCCACATTCGCGCATACAACGCTGGAACTCGGTCATCTCGGACTCACCGCCGACGATTAGCGGCGTACGCTGGTGAATGCTATCG
>JBGTKH010000628.1:0-6602 GCA_041744735.1 Pirellulaceae bacterium
CGCCGTGGTCGCGGCATGCAAGCAATTGGCTTTCAATCCCTTGAGCCCTCTTACGGAAGCGCCCTTCCGGCCGGTGTTCGCGGAAAGCAGCGATTCGCCAGAAGGTTCACGATACGAGGATGCGCTCGGGCGCATCGAAGCAAAATGGGGACTCGACGGCCTCAAGTCATTCGGAGAGCAGTCATGAAACAGAAGTTTGGCGGATGGGATGAGGTGTCGCGTCATCTCCGCAGCAAGGTGGACGAACAGGAGAAACTCGACGACGCAGCGGCATGGCTAAATGCCGGTCAGCGTGCCAGCCTCCGTGCCATGGCCGAGCGTCTGCCGAACAACGGCGTGATCCTCGCCGACGAGGTCGGGATGGGCAAGACGCGGATCGCCGTTGCCGTTGCGCACGCCGTGGTCGAGTGCGGAGGCCGCGTGGCCATTCTCCTGCCGCCTGGACTTGGATATCAATGGCAAGATGAACTGGGCCGCGGCCAGTTACCGACGGTCCCTCCCTTGCTTCGCAGCTTGTGGGCGTACTTCCATGACTGGCAGGAGCTTGACCCGTGGTTTGAGAAGCCTGTGCTGACGGTTTCGCACGCCTTTACCAATTGGCGGCTCGGCGACAATCCGGAGCCATGGCGCAGAGCGTTGCTTCCCGAGTTGTACGCACTCTGGCGCAAGCAGCGACATGGACGTCTTCCCCGATACTACAAAGACAACGAAGTCTTGGACAGAGCGGCCCGAGCGCCACAGCGTGTCCGCAGTGCGGCTCAAAGCATTGTCGATGGGATTCCCGCCAAAGGTGCGCATCCTGGAAGAACGTTTCTAAACGAATTGATCCAGGATTTCCAATGGGATGGATCGCTCGATGGTAATTACGGGAAAGGTACGGAACTGCGGAAGTGGCTTGAACAGTCCGTGGGCTTGGGTCTTGGCGTCTTCGATCTGGTAATCATTGATGAAGCGCACAAAAGCCGGGGCGATGACAGCGGTCTGTCGCGGCTGATTGACAACGTTATATTCCGGTCGCAGGATCCACGGCGACTATGCATGACCGCGACGCCGGTGGAACTCGACGTGAGCCAATGGTTGCACACGTTGGGGCGAATCGGACTTAGCGAGAATATCGCCTCGACTCTTGAAACAACGATACAGGAATACGCCGAGGCAGCAAAAGAATTGCGCAGGTATTGGTTTAGTAGTGTCGAGATACGCGAAAAGTACAAGCAAGCGGCGAAGAATTACCAGCAGGCATTGACTCCTTACGTCCTGCGCCGTGACAAGCGTGAAGACGAGTCGGTGAAGAGATTCGGCGACTACGCGGGGCTCCGATACCGCGACGAGGAAAAACAGATTTCCATCGAGGTTGGTGATCTGTCGCCGAAATGGCAACGCGCCGTTTTCGCCGGAGAGGCGTTATCATTTGCGTCTCGCTTGAGCGAAGACCCGGTTGCCAAACGGCTTCGCTTGACAGTTGGAAGCGGTCATGGAATCGCCACGATGTTGGACCAGGCGTTAACGGACAAAGAGCGCGACAAGAAGCAACTCGACCAAGATCAGGAGAACGCGTCGCGTGAAGATACCACAGGTCATCTGCCAGAAATCGACGATGTGGGGGCAAAAAAACGGGCGGATCGTATTAAATACTGGCGGAAGGCCATTGCCGACGCATTCGTACAAACGGACGACGTACAATACGACTCGCTTTACGATCACCCCGCGATCCACGCTGCCATCGAATTCATCGAAGAAGCCGTCAAGAACGATGAAAAGGTCTTGGTGTTCGGCCGCTTCACTCGCCCCATGCGAGCCCTCACAGAGTTGCTTAACGCGCGTGCCATGTTACGAGCCCTTGATGGTGACAAGCCATGGCCGCAGACTCGCGTTCGTGCAACGCACGATGATGACTCGGACCTGAACGAGTGGCCGGCAATTCGCGCTGCCATTCGTCAGCTTCGCGACACGCTGCGGCCGGAGACGATGGTCGAGGCAACGCTGGACGATCGGCTGGAACGCCAGTACAACCACTTCGAGAACAAACGTACGGCGTGGCGCGGCAAGCTGGTCGCGAATCTGCGTCAGGGCCTCGCCGAACTATCGCTCGACGAGAACGATCCGTGCCAGATTGTTTTCCGTGCTTTTGAAAACTCACCGGACGATCTGCCGCTCGTGTCCCGCGCGCTGACTGCGTTGTCGGGAACGGACGATTTCGACCGATTGTCCACGTGGAAATTGGCCGAAGGCTTCCGCGAGTTGATTGTAGCTGCGATGGACAGAGAAGATCCGGATGCGGATCAGGACGGCGACGGAACAATCGATGACGACGAGGCTCACACCTTGTGGGAAAACCTCCGACATCGGATCACGCAAGAGTACAGTCCCTTCCGCGGCGGGTTCGCCCGATTCATGTACGGCGGCACGCGTCCCGAAACGCGGCGCATGATCCAACTGGCTTTCAACCGCAAGGGAAGTTTTCCCAAGGTGCTGGTTGCGCAATCCATGGTGGGTCGAGAAGGGCTCAATTTGCACAAGGCGTGCCGGATCGTTGTCATGCTGCACCCGGAATGGAACCCCGGCGTGGCGGAACAACAAATCGGACGCGTTGATCGAGTAGGCAGTCACTGGTGTGAGCAATTGGAAGCGAAGATCAAACAAAACGTACCGGGCGATCAGCTTCCACGCATCGAGGTGCGTCCCGTGATATTCCACGGGACGTATGACGAACATAACTGGCAGGTCTTGCGGGAACGATGGGACGACCTGCGTGCTCAGTTGCACGGCATTGTCGTGCCAAGCCGCGTCGCAAATGAAGACGAAGAGGCCAAACGAATCATCCAAGAAATCACAGATTCTGCCCCAGATTTCAGCCCATCACGGCGTTTCGGTCTTCGATGATAACATTTGGAGCACCTGTCAGATTTGATCAGAGTCAAACTAGCTAGGTTGGGACGTACCGAACAAACTTCAGCAACGATTGATATCGTGCCGTCGGTGCTGATTCGTCATCGAACTTCAGACAGCAACGCGAGACCAAACGAATCCGGATTCGCAAAGTTGCCGTAATGGAATTGGTTGAGAAACCGGAAACACGCGATCGACGACAAGCCCCACACTTCGCAGACCTTGTCGTAATCGGCGCTTACTTCAATGCAATAGCACTTCGCTGGATCCGGTTCAATTTGCCGCAGATGTTGAGACACTTCGCGTAACGTGTCGGCCACGACAACGACCTGACCGCCGGTGATGCCCACGAACTTACCGGCATAGGGCGAATCGGGATTCTCCCTCGCTTCGCGGTTTATTCGTTCAGCCAATTCCCGATTTTGTTCTCGAACGGCGATGGATTCAGACATAGCAGGTTTCAACTGACGATCGGATAGGAACGCGTACTATTCTAAGCGAAGTGGCGCTGACATCCAAGTCACCGTTCGGCCGACTCTTCCGGGCTATTTACGGCGTGGACCTCACGGACACGGACCAAGTCGGCCAGGTACTGTACTTCCGACGGCCGGTTGCCCGACAATGGAATTCGTCACGATTCCCAACGCGGGCGGGCGGATTCGTCGAAACTGCTCGACGACCCAAATGTTGTTTTGCGGGCGCGCCGCGCGGTGGGCGACGCGATCGAAGCACTGTCGAGACGGTTGCGGAGGAACTAGAGTTTAGCTTGCGTCCGAGAAAAGCCGGTGTAGCTCGATTGAAATGTAAATCCATGAAAACAACGATGTGCCTGTCCATTTTGTTTCTGCTGATTACCACGGCCTCGGCCCGCGCTCAGGCCGCACGACAATCGGTTGAGGTCGACGTCTGCGTCTATGCGGCCACGCCGTCGGGAATTCTGGCAGCCATCGCGGTGAAGCGTGAGGGACATTCTGTCGTGATTGTCGAGCCCAGTCGCTGGGTCGGCGGAATGCTGGGCGCCGGGTTGAAGCCGCTGCAGGATTGTCCCAACTACGCGGCGACCGGTGGGATGACTCGCGAACTGCTGCCGGCGCTCGGGCGTTCGGCGGGTTCGGTGAGCGGAAAAGATACGCGGGCCCTCAGTCCGGAGGCAATTCGCGAGGCTTTTCAGAAGCTGCTCGAAGAACATGGCATCCGCGTAATCTTTGAACATCGGATTGCCCGCTGCGAAGTGCGCGACGCGACGATCACCGCCGCCACGTTCGATCTGGCGCCGTTCGACGAACTGGGATGTCCGCCGCCCGAGCCCACGTCGCGCGACAACCTGCAGGTGGCGGCAAAGGTCTTCATCGACGCCAGCTACGAAGGCGATCTGATGGCCCGCGCCGGCGTAGGCTATCGCGTCGGGCGCGAAGCCGAGTCGGAGTTTGACGAGCCGCACGCGGGCGTGCAACCGCCGCTGGAATTGACACCGATCGATCCTTTCGTCGAACCCGGTCGGCCAGAAAGCGGTTTGCTGAAATGGGTCGAGGACGACCACGGCAAGCCCGTTGGCTCGGCCGACGGCTACACGCAGGCTTACAACTACCGCTACTACACAACGTCCGATCCGGCGTTGCGGATTGCGATCACTCCTCCAGCAGATTACGACCCGCGGGACTTTGAACTGGTAGGCCGTTATGTGGCGCACTTGGCCGAGACCATCGACGATCCGAATGCGCTTCGCGAGCGGTTGGTGGGCATCTTTCCCGGCTGGATGAATTCGGGCGAGTGGAACTATCAGCGGAACTCGCTGTTCTCCATGGCGCCGCTGGGGATCAGCCAATTGTATGCCGCCGGCGATTACGCGACGAAAGCCCGCGTCTGGAAGCAGCATCAGGATTACTTGCGGGGCCTGCATCAGTTTATGAGCACCGACCCGCGGGTGCCGCAATTCTATCGCGACGAAGTTGCCCAGTTGGGGCTCAACGGGCGCTTTCATCCCGATACGCAGGGCTGGCCGCATCAGCTTTACATCCGCGTCGCGCGTCGCCTGCGGGGGCGTTATACGATCACGGCACACGACGTATACAACGAGACCGACGTCGAGGATCCCATCGGTTTGGCACAGTACGGGATCGACACCTACCCGGCGCGGCGCATCTGGCAGCGTCGAGACGGCAAGACCTGGGTGGGGATCGAAGGCAAGATGTTCATTGGCGGTAACCGCGGCCCGACCAACGTGCCGTACGCGATTGCGTACCGCGCCATCACGCCGCAGGCCGACCAATGCAATAACCTGCTGGTGCCCGTGTGTTTTTCGGCGACACACCTGGGCTACGCATCGGCGCGGATGGAGCCGGTGTTCATGATCTGCGGCGAATCAGCCGGCATCGCCGCCTGCCGCGCCGTGGCGGGGAACACGACCGTGCAGAAAATCGACACGGCCGCCTACAAACAAGCGTTGCAGAAAGCCGGTCAGAAGCTGACTTGGGATCCGCTGCATGACCGTTCGACGGCGGCCAGCGGGAGTGCGTACACGTTCGAGCGGCTGATCGTCGAATGCGACACCGACGGCGACAAATTGGTTTCCAGCGCCGAATGGACCGCGGCCAAACCGGACTGGAAGTGGCTGTTTCCTATCATCGACACCGACGCGGACGCCGAGATTGACTCGACCGAATACGCCGCCTTCCAGCAATACAAGGAAAAGCATCCCGACTGGCAGCTAAAACTCCGACGCGAACAATTGCCGAGACACAAAGCACCAGCACGATCACCGTGAATTGTTCCATGAGATCGAAAATCCTCGTGTTTGCGTTTTGGGGAGCCGTTGCCGGCACCGCGCTGGCCGCCGAACGGTTGCCGGTCATCTTCGACACGGACATGGAAAGCGATTGCGACGACGACGGAGCGCTGGCGATGTTGCACGCCTTGGTCGACCAGGGCGAGGTCCAAATCCTTGCCACGCCCGTATCAGCACGTCACCGCTGGTCGGGTCCCTGCGTGGACGCCGAGTCACTTGCCACCGGCTCGCGGCTGTCGCAACTGCCGGCAGACAACCCGATACGCCGCGTGTTCGAACTTTATTTCGGCGGCGTGGCAAAGAACCGCCACAACGCCGATCAGATCGCGGTGATGGTGGCCGTGCGAGGAACCGGCGCACCGTGGAAGCTGGTAACGGCCGGGCACAACCACATCTTCGAAAACGGCACGCACCAGTGGCAAGCAACGCCTGACAACCCTACTATTTACGCAGTGAAAGTTTTTCGTGAACCTTTCTTCCGTCGCGTAGTCTAACTAATCAGAGCAACAACACAGCGTTTCCCGCGGCCCGCCGAGGCCGCTGAGAATGAGGATTCCGAAAATGATGATTTTGTGGTCGAGTCTCGATAGCCAGCGGATATGTGCAGGGCGATTTGCCGAACAACCGGCGAATACACTGCCCGCGTATCCTTTGCGCTCGTGACACTCGGCCCTTGATCCGATGCGAGCTTTTCAAAGCCCGATGTCACCACGACGCCGGGCTTTTTTCGTTGGGTCGGTAGCTGAGACGGTCTAGCGCTTGGCTGAAAACCAGGAGACGAGGATTCGACATGGTAATGCACCGGTCTCTTAAACCGGACGATGTGGGTTCGATGCCCACCGGTCCCACTGGACGAATTACGAAGGACGAAGGACGAAAGGGGAACGGAATAAACATGATTGTTGTTTTCTGCCTTCGTCCTTTGTCC
>JBGTKH010000629.1:0-7250 GCA_041744735.1 Pirellulaceae bacterium
CCAGTGCACCAAGTCACTTTCACCTATAGATTCCAGATCGCTAGATATGAAGTGCCGCAGAATCTGTGGCGTGCGGTAATGGGCAACAACCCCAGCCGCTGGAAAGGCGAACGCAACTCGGTCGAGATGCTGTCGCTGGACGAGGCTCAGCAGTTCTGCGCAAAAGCCACTGAACAAATGTGGGCGGCGAAGCTAATCAAGCCCAATGAGATTATCCGGCTCCCGTCCGAAGCCGAATGGGAATACGTGGCCCGCGCCGGCACGACCAGCGTCTATTCGTTCGGCGATGATGTAACGGATCTGGACGACTACGGCTGGCACACTGGCAACGCCGCGGGCAACGATCCGCCGGTGGGCGCCAAGAAGCCGAATGCTTGGGGACTGTACGACGTGCACGGTTATTTGTCGGAGTGGTGCGCCGACGTGTGGCACGACAACTACGCCGGCGCGCCCGCCGACGGCTCGGCATGGATCAAAGGAGGCGACACGGCGCGCCGCGTGTTGCGCGGCGGAAGCTGGAAGGACAAGGCCGACCGGCTGACGTCGTCGTTTCGGCTGGCCGCCCCTAAAGACCTGCGCGACGACGCCGTGGGCCTGCGCTGCGTGCTGGCCGAAGAATAGAGGGCGCTTCCAATCCTGAAGTAGCCGAAGTCGTGAGACTTCGGTTGGCTTGTAAAGTCGTTTAAGGCCGTGTGGCATTTCGTCGTCGAGCAGATACGTTACACGGCCGAACCGCAGCAGGATGACTTCTGGCAGTTCCCATCCGAGACTTTGGAATTGCAGTGCGGCGATTGCGAGGACAAATCGTTTCTATGCGCGAGCCTGCTACTGGCCGCCGGCATTTCGGACGACCGTGTGCGTGTTGTCGTGGGGCGGTTACTCAAACGCAGCACAAGCAACTCGCCGGCCGAAATCGAAGGGCACGCTTGGCCCATGTACGGCGACACGCACGGAACGTGGTGTGGAATGCATGAAGTTGTGCAAGTGGGACGTTGCTGTCCGCACTCGAAGAGCGTACGTTGACTAACCATAGCGACAACGTTACCATTAGCCCAATTTGGGTTAACAAGTGGTCCGCATGTTACTGAGGGGTCTGTATGGCAACAACTCGTAGACGCCCCCGACAAGCTAGGATCAAGTTCGATACTCAGAGAATCGACCCAACCGAATTCACGCTTGCCGATGCCCCAGCGCCGCATTACGTCACAGAGCTCGGCGCGCTCTGGTCGGGCGACTGTCTTGATGTTCTGCCTTATTTTCGCGACGAAATTGCCGACGCGATTTTTGCAGATCCGCCGTTCAATCTCGGTAAACAGTACGGTGAACGAACTGACGACTTGCGGCCTGATTACCTTCAGTGGTGTTATCGTTGGCTTGCCGAATGCGAGCGCATTTTGAAGCCCGGCGGCAGCTTGTTTGTCTATAACCTTCCCAAGTGGAACGTGATGATTGGCGCGTTCCTGGCGAATGCGGGACTTGAATTCCGCCACTGGATTGCAGTGGAGATCAGCGCGTGTCTGCCGATCCCCGGCCGCTTGCACCCCAGCCATTACAGCTTGCTCTATTTTACAAAGGGCAAACCCAAGACGTTTCGGCGCATTCGCACACCGATTGCCGTGTGCCGACACTGTGGTGAAGAATTGAAGGACTACGGCGGACATCGTGGTGCAATGAATCCCAACGGCGTTACGCTCAAAGATGTCTGGACCGACATACCTCCGGTCAGACATCGCAAGTTCAAATCTGACGATCGCCGGGCAAACGCTCTTTCGACAAAGATCCTTGAGCGAGTGGTTGAAATGTCGACGGTGGCTGGCGACATAGTTCTCGATCCGTTTGGCGGAAGCGGCACAACGTTCGCCGTCTGCGAAAACCGGCGGCGGCGTTGGTTGGGCGTCGAATTAGATTTCGCGGATGTGATTGTAGAGCGGTTGGAGTCGGACGAGGTCAAGTCGCATCGAAATGACGATTTCATTGAGGGCTAACGCGTCGCAGCAGCTTCTCGTTTCCTCGCAGGAACACGTCGTACGTGACGTCCTGATGCTTTACCGTGCGGCCCGTAAGCACCGGTTTGTACAACGACGTATTGTTGAAGTACGGGGCAGAGTGGTCGAACGCATCGGGCTCGAATCCGAACTCCCAAAGCGGCACGGTTCGGTTCTGTCTGTAGTAGCGGTTCTCCAACTCGGCAAAACTGCCGTTGCGGTTCGACGGCGGCCAGATTTTTGCGGCCGCGTGTTCTTTGTCGATCGACGTGATAAAGACGCCGTAGTCAATCAAACCGGTTACGAAAAGCGTTTCCAGTTTGTCTAGCGCGCGAAACGACGAAGCGATGTTGCCCGTTTCGAACTCCAGCCCTACGCGTATCGGTATGTCGCCGGCCCACGTAATTTCGAAGAATTGCCGAAATGGTTTGGCAGTTTCGGTGAGCTTACTCAGTCCCACCTGAACAAACCGATGCCAACAGGCCAGAAACTCTTTGCGCACGTCTTCCGGTGCGGCGCGATCGCACCACAGGCGAAAAAAATCCAAAAAAAGAACGTTCGCCGGGATGCGATGTTTTCTTCCGGCTCCAGGCAATTCAACGTAGGCGTCGATCTCCTGGCCGGCGAGTTCCTTATGTTTTTCCCAGTGACATTCGTCCTCGATGGTTCTTTGAAACGTCTGCGAAAGGAACTTCGCGGCATTCATCACGCACGGCGTTGGTCTGCCGCTGCCGCGTCTGATGAACCACTGCGAGTCGTTGACTACGAAGCGATCGTCGCGAGTCACAATTGAGCTAAGGGCTCTTGTTACATCCTGAACGACTCGTTCGTGAATGGAAGTCTCGACTGCATCAGGCGAACATCTGTGATGAATTTTCATCGCCCGCCATCGGACTGAATTTGCCGGAGCACCTTGTGAGCATCAATGCCAAGGGCGGCGGCGACCTCTAAGAACTCCACGACGTCAAGACGTCGCTCGCCGCGCTCGTATTTGCTTACGAACGTCTGCACACGGCCCAATGCCTCGGCCAGAGCATCCTGCGACAGACCCTTAGCCTGGCGCGCTTCAATTAGCAACTCGCAAAGCTTCTTGTAGCGCGCCGTGTGCACCGAGTCAGTCATGAACGAGAATGTAAACCCAAATTGGGTTTAGCCCAAATCAGGTTGACTTACCCAATGGTCGTCGAGCGTCAGCCGACATCAGTGGCGAGGCAAATCGTCTTCGCCCAGGCTGCTCGCAGAAGGACGATGCTCACGATTGCGCCGGACTGCTGGCCATACGGGGACCAAGATTCGGGAGCGACGTTCCGCTTCGGCGAGTCGGTCAAGCAGCGCGTTTCTTTGCGTAGGACGGCGCCGCGGCGGGCTTTTGCGTGAACGGAGCCAAGGGCACGATCACGGGGCCGTCGTCGGTGGCTTCGACGGAATCGCACTGCGCATCACACGGCACATCGATTGAAGAGGCGTCGTGTTCTTGGATGGGCCGTAGCGACTCGTCCATGTACTGGGCCGCCAGGGGATCGCGCCGGATGCGGCGGCGGATCTGCATTAGGGTCAGATAAAACAGCCCATATTGGACGTGTGTTCGCACGGTCTCCCAGAGCCGTTTGGGATAGAACAGCAGCGGGTTTTCCAGCGGTCGGCCGGAGCGGCGGCTCGTGCGGACTTTGCGCCGGAAGAGCCCGCACTGCAACGGATGCAGCCCTTCCTGACAATACGTGCCGTAGAACATCAGGATCGAGTCCATCACTTTCGTGACGCCCGACCCGGTCACGACGCCGCGCCGCATCAGCGTCTCGATGTGCTCGGGCGTGTAGTACAGATGCCACGCGCGCCGATAGATGTCCGACCACTGCTGGTCGGTCATGCGCGGGTGCTTCATGGTCACGTGTTCGGAATCGTACAGGTTCATGTCCGGGTGCATCCACTCGCCGCGGGCCGCCGCGTCGCGATGATCGGCCGAGCCCGGCAGCGGCGTCAGCACAAAGAATTCGAGGATGTCCACCGGCAACTCTTGTTGGATCAGGCGAATGTCCCGCTCGATCGACTCGGGCGTATCGGCCGGAAAGCCGAGGATGTAACCGGCGTACGTCACGACGCCCAGCGCTCGCCAGGCCTGCAGCATCTTGCGGTATTCACGGATGTTGTTCTGAAACTTTTTGGCTGCCACGAGATTCTCCGTGTTCACGCTCTCCATGCCGATGAACACGCGGTTGACGCCGGCCCGCACTGCCTTTTCGATGAAGCCTTTGATCTTGTGGCACTGCGTGTCGACTTGAATTAGCAACTTGAACCGGAGCCCGTGCTGCTGGCGCAGCTCGATCAGCCGGTCGAAGATGGCCTCCCAGTTTTTGTTGCGGGCCATGTTGTCGTCGGTGATGAAGAAACGATCGACGCCCGCCTTGGTGTAGGTCCGCACCACGTGCTCGACGTCGTCCGCCGAGCGATAGCGCGACGTGCGCCCCTGGACGTTAATGATGGTGCAGAAACTGCAACGAAACGGGCAGCCGCGGCCGGCGTCGAAGGCTGTAAAGTTGAACGAGCGGGCCGCGATGTCCTTCGGCAAATAGGGCGTCACCTGTCCTTCGAGTCCCGGCAGGTCATTCAGAAAGTTGTAAACCGGCTGCAGCTTCTGACCGAACGCGTCTTGCAACAAGCCGTCTATCGTCCCTTCGGCTTCTCCGGCAAACAGCGTGACACCTTGCGCCTGCACGGCTTTGATATCGGGCGGTATCTCCGGCAGCATGGAGATACAGCCGCTGACATGGAACCCGCCGATGGCGACTTGAACGCCGGCCTCGCGAAACTGAGCGGCCAAATCCGCCGCCCGTGGAAACTGATTTGATTGCACGCCGGCCAATAGCACGATGCCGCCGCCGCTGGAGTTCTTGATCCGGCGAATGATCCGCTGGACGGGGACCAGGGTGTGCATTTCGTCGTAGCTGTGGATGACCATTTCGACGTCATGGCCCAACACGCGCCGTTGGCGAGCGTCGTTGGCCAGCGCCCACAAGCAGGCCAGCGAATTGGACGGCATGAACGCCCGCCGCCATTGAATGACGTACCCGTCGTCGTCGTAATGCGACGGCTTAATAATCTCGACGTGGAATTTACAGGGGCTGGACGTGTGCGGTTGCTGCATGGCGAGTTGGCACCTACTGGTTGAGCGAAGTCAAGACTCGCCGCATGTCTTTCAAGATCGGCGCACGAGAGATGGGGGCGGGATGATAGCCAGACCGCCGACTGGCGTCTACGCCGCTTTCACGCTAGCTCTGCTGCCGATTCGCCGCACTGAGAGCCGAACGGCACGCGGATGTCGAGAGCAATTCGATCTTTTCAGATTCGTTTCGTGGAAGTAGAAGTAGTCATCCGAATCACACCACCTGGCGAAAGCGAACGAATTTGACAACGCATGAACGGCGAAAATCTTGATCTGATCAGTGACGGTGGTTCGAATGAATCGTTGGCTGGCGATGCCCGGCCGCGGCGGTTTTTGGGGGTGCAGTTTGCTTGCTGCGGCGTGTATGCAAGGGTTTACGTCAATCGCGACGAGACGGCGTACTGCGGCAACTGCCCACGCTGCGGGCGGGCGGTGCAGTTCCGCATCGGGGCGGAAGGAACCGACAGTCGATTCTTCACTGCGTATTGAGTCGCCGCGACGTTTCGCGTACTATTGCTCGCCCTTATCTCATTTCGCAAGTCGATCCGTGGTGGTCCTGAATCCGTGGGGCGTTCTTCCGTGATTGGTCGCGGAGAGTCCCCCCACGGATTCAGGACGACCACGGAGAGAGCGCACGTCAATGCTCGATTTCGAAATCCAACGCTGCACGCGCCGGTGTGCCAAGACTGATCGGGAGTTGCATCCCGGCGAGACCTTCTATTCCGTGCTCGCCGCGGAGGGAGCCGTGGTGGTGCGTCGCGACTTTTGCGACGAGGCATGGGAAGGTCCGCCCGAGGGTGCGATTGGCTGGTGGAAATCGCAGATGCCTGAACCCAACGCCAGGAAGTTTCACTGGGCGCCCAACGATGTGATGTTGCATTACTTCGAGCAGCTCGAAGGGCAAGCGGACAAGCAAGATGTGCGTTACGTGCTGGCCCTGCTGATGATCCGCCGCCGCGTGGTGCGATTGGAAGACACGGAAACGGATGACACGGGACGCGAGGTGCTGGTGCTGTATTGCCCGCGTAATGAGAACGAATACAAAACCGCGGTCGTGATGCCCGACGACCAGCGGGCCGCCGAGATTCAGGAAGAACTGGCGCAACTGCTGTTTGCCAACGCCGAGCAAGGAAGCTGAATTGAATCGTCCGTTGTTGTATCTGCTGACGCTGGCCACGCTGTTTGCGGCCGGCGGCGCGAGCTGTCGCGGCCTGCGTCGCCAGTACGTCGAGCCGACACCGGTGGCATTTGCCGGCCCGCCGTCGCTGCAAGACGTGATCCGCGTCGTCAACGACAACAGCGGCCGCATCCGGCAATTGCAAACTCAAAGTGCAGTGGTCTCCGCACAGGGCATCCCGGCGCTGCGTGCCAACATCGTGCTCGAACGGCCGCTGCGATTCCGCATGCGGGCCGAACTGATGGGGCTGACCGGACCCGAAATGGACTTGGGCAGCAACGAAGAATTGTTTTGGGTGTGGATCAAACGCAACGACCCGCCCGCGATTTACTACGCACGACACGATCAGTTTCAGCAGAGTGCGGCGCGGCAGATCATTCCCGTGGAACCACAGTGGCTGATCGAGGCCCTGGGCGTCGTGTATCTCGACCCTTACGGCCGTCACGAAGGACCTATTTCACAAGGCGCGGGGCGAGCCGAAATCCGCTCGCGATTGCCGTCGCCCGATGGCGAACTGACCAAAGTCACCGTCATTCACGACTCGTACGGCTGGGTGCTCGAACAACACGTCTACGACCCGCGCGGCCAGTTGTTGGCATCGGCCCGCGCGTCGAACCATCGCTACTATCCGGTGGAAGGCGTGTCATTGCCGTCGCGAGTTGAAGTGCAACTGCCGCCCGCGCAATTGTCGTTTCAGATTGACGTGAGCGGCTACGCGATCAATCAACTCTACGGCGATCCAGCGCAGTTGTGGGCGCTGCCTCAGATCGAAGGCCATCCGCTGGTGGACATCGCTGATCCGCGCTTTCAGCCGCCAGGCGCCGCGCCGCCCAGCCCGCCGAGTCAATACGGCCCCTCGTACTCAACGTATGGCGAACCGCGCACGAGTCTCATGCCGCGCTATCGAGGCTACACGGATTCGCGCTAG
>JBGTKH010000630.1:0-8154 GCA_041744735.1 Pirellulaceae bacterium
ACGTCTCCCACCAGGAGGTGCGCGCCGTTGAAAAACTACTCAACGATCGACCGCGCGAATGCCTGGGATTCAGGACGCCAAGCGAAGTTTTCTTCGACGAACACCACGGGAAAAATTGCGATTGAGATTTAAGACCGCCGACTCACATGGTCAACACCCTCTACCTGCCCGAACTGCGCGAGATGCTGGCCGAGAACAACGTGGCGGAGCTGAAGGAATTCTGCACGGCGCTGCACCCGGCGCGGACGGCGGAATTCATGGAGGGACTGAATGTCGCCGAAGCCTGGGCCGTACTGCAGCATACGACGCCGCAGGTGCGGGCCGAGATTTTCCATTATTTCGAGCACGAACGACAAATCGAGATCATCGAGACCCAGGACCGCGCCGCTGTCGCCGCGATGATCGCCGAGACGGCTCCGGACGACCGCGTCGACACGCTCGGCGACGTGAAGCCAGAGATCGTCGCTGAGTTGCTGGCTTTGATGCCCGCGGCCGAGCGGCGAGACATCCAGCGGCTGAGCGCTTATCCCGAAGGCACGGCCGGCGCGGTGATGACCACCGAGTTTGCGCGGCTCAGCCAGACGCTGACGGTTCGCGACGCGCTGGCTGAAATTGGGCGGCAAGCGGAAAATCTGGAGACGGTCTATTATATCTACGTCGTGGACGAGCACGAACATTTGCGCGGCGTGGTATCAGCGCGGCAATTGATTTCGGCCATGCGCAAGCCCGACACGCAAATCGGCCAGTTGATGGACACTGAACTGGTCGCGTGCCATGTGCTAGAAGACCAGGAGGACGTCGCCAACAAAGTGGCCCATCTCGACTTGCTGGCCATTCCGGTCGTGGACGCCGAGCGGCGGATCGTGGGCATCATTACGCACGACGACGTGATCGACGTGGTCCGCGAAGAGGCCACCGAAGACGCTCAGCGCATCGCCGGCGTCACGCCGCTGGAAGACAGCTACCTAAAGACGCGGCTGTTCACGTTGAGTTGGAAGCGCGGCATGTGGCTGACGATCCTGTTCTTCACCGCGCTGTTCACGGCTTCGGCCTTGCGGTATTACGAAGGCCGGCTGGCGCAGTGGCCGTGGCTGATCATCTTCATCCCGCTGGTCATGTCCAGCGGCGGCAACTCGGGCAACCAATCGGCGACGTTGATCATCACCGCCATGACCACGGGCGACGTAACGGTGCGGGATTGGATGAACGTGGTGTGGCGCGAACTGCGAGTCGGCTTGATGCTGGGCGGCTTCCTGGCGGTGTTCGGGTTGGCCGTCTCGTGGCTGCTCACCTCCGACATGCCCGAAGTGCGCCTACGCCCGCAAAGCGTATTGATCGTGCCGCTGACCTTGGTGCTGGTCGTCACCTGTGGCGCCGTTGCCGGCTCGCTGCTGCCCATGCTCTTCAAGCGTTTGGGCCTCGACCCCGCCCTGATGAGCAACCCCTTCGTCGCCGGCCTGAGCGACATTCTCGCGATCGTCATCTACATGAACGTCGCGCTGGCCTTGTTGTCGCTAAGCGGCTAGACCGCCACCTAGTGCGTCGTCCATGCGCAGTTTTAGTGTGAGCCGAACGCGCTAGCGTCGGGCCGCGGCCGGGCACCCGCGGCTAGCGGCTTGTTGATTTAGTAACCCGAAGCGTAAGCGAGGGCGTCCTTTCCTCCCTCGCTTACGCTTCGGGTTATGATTTACGCCATACGTTGCTTCGACGCCGACTAAATAAACAAGCCGCTAGCGCCATCGGCTCACAGCAGCAACCCTACGTTTTCGGTTTGACGACGCACTTGGTTGATTCGCGATCACAGGCTGGGAAGGCGGAGAAATTCGGGTATAACAACGGCATGGCACGGCGTTTACGTGGGGACGCCCAGGATTGCAGGAAAGCCAATCATGAGCAAGTCGTATGAGCAAGGCAAGGAGGAGGTTGAGAAGCTGTGCCAATATTACGCGATCAACCGCGAAGCGTTTAACGCTCCTGGCGTCAAGGAAGCTGACGTTCGCCAATCTCTGATCGACCCGTTCTTTGAAGCCCTTGGCTGGGACGTAGGCAATGCCGCGCAGATCGCCCCTCAATACCGCGAAGTGATTTCCGAGCCCAGTCTCGAAGTCGAGGACCAACAGAAGGCCCCCGATTACAATTTCCGCGTCGGCCAAACGCCCAAGTTCTATGCGGAAGCCAAGAAGTGTAGCGTCAAAATCAAAAACGACCCGCGCTGGGCTTTCCAGCTTCGCCGCTACGGATGGAGCGCCAAAGTTGCCCTGTCGATTCTGACCAACTTCGAGGAGCTAAGCGTCTACGACTGTAGCATTCGGCCGTGCGAGAGTGATCAAGCCAGCCGCGCACGCATTCTGTATTTTGGATTCGAGGAATACCCAGATCGATGGCGCGCATTGTGGGACATCTTCTCACGCGAGGCGGTCTGGAGCGGCGCGTTCGACGAATTCGCATCGTCCACGCGAAAGCGCGGCACGTCCGAAGTGGACGTCGAGTTCTTGAAAGAAATCGAAGGCTGGCGGGAAGAGTTGGCCCGGAACATCGCGCGGCTCAACAAGGACCTTTCTTCCGACGATCTGAATGCGGCGGTCCAACGCACCATCGACCGCGTGGTCTTTCTGCGCATGGCTGAAGACCGGGGCCTGGAACCGTACAAACAACTGTTGAATTTGTGCGAGCGGCCCGACATTTACGCCCGCTTCATGCGCGACGTGTGTCGCCGGGCCGACGAAAAGTACAACTCCGGCCTGTTCCATTTCCAAAGGGAATCGGGCCTGACAGAAGCGCCTGACCGCCTCACCCCCAAGCTCGCGGTCGATGACAAAGTGTTCCGGCCGATCCTGCAAAAACTCTACTACGAACATAAGTCGCCCTATCACTTCGGCATCCTGCCTGTCGAGATCTTGGGAACGGTCTACGAACGATTTCTGGGCAAGGTCGTCCGGCTGACCGCCGGACATCAGGCCAAGGTCGAGGAGAAGCCCGAGGTGCGCAAGGCCGGCGGCGTCTACTACACACCGTCCTACATCGTCGATTACATCGTCCGCGAAACCGTCGGCCGGAAGATTGAAGGCAAGAGTCCGTCGCAACTGGCGGGCCGCCGCAATGGAAAGCAGCCGTTACGTGTGTTGGACATGGCCTGCGGCAGCGGTTCGTTCCTGCTCGGAGCGTACCGGTGCTTGCTCGACCACTATCTGAAGTGGTACCTGGATCACAAACCGGCCACTCACAAGAAGGCCGTCTACAACGGCCGTAGCGGACAATGGCGGCTGACGATCGAGGAAAAGAAACGCATCCTGACCACGCACATCTTCGGCGTGGATATCGACCCACAGGCCGTCGAAGTCATGAAGCTGTCGTTGCTCTTGAAGGTGTTGGAAGGTGAAAACGACGTCAGCGTCGCTCGGCAGTTGAAATTGATCAACGACCGGGCGTTGCCGAATCTGGCCAACAACATTAAATGCGGCAATTCCTTGATCGGCCCCGACTACTTCACGAATCACCTCATTCCAGACCCCGACGAACTGAAGCGGGTCAACGCATTCGATTGGAACACTGAATTCTCCGACGCCATGCGGGCTGGCGGCTTCGACAGCATCATTGGCAACCCGCCGTACATTCGCATCCAGACGATGAAGGAGTGGGCGCCGCTGGAGGTCGAAATCTACAAGGAGTTGTTTACAGCCAGCCAAAGCGGCAACTACGACATCTACGTTGTCTTCATTGAACAAGGCTTACGGCTGCTGAATTCCAGGGGGCAACTTGGCTTCATCTGCCCGCACAAGTTTTTCAACTCACAATATGGCGAGCCATTGCGGGCACGCATCGCTCAGGGTAAACATTTTTCGCACGCTGTGCACTTTGGCGCGCAGCAAGTCTTTGAAGGCGCGACAACCTATACATGTCTTCTTTTCCTGAGCAAGTCGCCTGTGTCGAAACGTCATTTGGTCAAGGTGGACGATCTTATCGCATGGCGCGCCTTTGGAGTTGCCACCAAAGGCGCGATCAAGGCGGCGGATGTGACGTCGGCCGAATGGAATTTTGCCGTGGGTCCGGGAGCTGGCGTGTTTTCGAAACTCTCAGCGAAGCCGGACAAGTTGGGCGACATTGCCGACATCTTTGTCGGTCTGCAAACGAGTGCCGACGACGTTTACATCATGGAATTCGTCGCGGAGACGGATCGTACGTTCCGCTTGCGGTCGAAGGCTCTAGACCGGGAATGGACTTTCGAGAAATCCATGCTTCGCCCCGTGGTGAGCGGCACCGATGTTGGTCGGTACGACACACTCTCCGATCGCCAGTTCATACTGTTTCCTTACACAGTCCAGGATGAACGCGCGGCACTGGTCGACTTCAGAACGATAGAACGCCAATTCCCCAAGACGGCGGCCTACCTTTTGGAAAACAAAGAGCGGCTGGAAAACCGGGAAAGGCGCGCGTTTCGAGATGCTGAGTGGCACCGATTTGGTCGAAATCAGAATCTTGGCATACAGAGTCGCGTTAAGCTCTGCGTGCCCAGACTGGTTGAGCACCTCCACGCCGCATTGGATGGCGATGGCAGCCATTTCCTGGACAACGTAGACGTTGGTGGCGTGACGCTAAAGCCCGCGCATGAGTTGCAAAGTTTACAGTACGTTTTGGCGCTGCTGAATTCCCGACTGTTGCGCTGGTACTTCCCGCAAATCAGCGCTCCCTTCCGAGGTGGCTGGCGCTCGGCGAACCGGCAATTCCTGTCTTTGCTTCCCATCGTTGTAATTAACTTCGCGAACCCAGAGCAGGAGTCCGTGCATCGGCAACTGATCGGCCTAGTGGATTCGATGCAGAACTTGCATCGACAGCTTGCCGCCACGAAGTCGTCCGCATACACGAACGTTATTCAGCGCCAGATCGACGCGACGGATGCGGCAATTGACCGGTTGGTGTACGATCTTTACGGGCTGACGGAGAAGGAAATCGCGCTAGTCGAGGAAGCGGCTAAGCGTTGAGGCCGTGGTCAGGCGCGGCGAGTTTTTCAGGAGGAACGAACATGGGACTGACCGTGCATTACAGCTTTCGCTACTACGATCCGTCCGCGCGCCAGGCGCGGGCTCTCGTCGAAAAGCTGCACCGCCGAACTTTGAAGTTGCCATTCTTCCGTGTTGGTCAGATCTTGAGATACGCGCGCACTGGCCCGCGAGTGTGTTACGATCCGCCCGATTGGTTTCGCAGTCTCCTCGACCTTGCCATCGCCGGAGTGGGCGGGCAATTCAAAGATACGACCTACGCACGAACCAAGTTTTGCCGACCGCCGCCGAAGCCGCCGAAGCACGTGCCAACGCGCTCGAAGCGGAATTGAAAAAGTTGCGTCGAAAACTAAAGCGGAAGAGCCGCGATTCGTAACTTTGCGACTATTATCTTGCGAGTCGCGTCGATAGTTTTTCGACGATTAACTTGCCGACGTTCAGCGAGGCGGTGGCGGCGGGCGAAGGGGCGTTGCAGACGTTGATGATGCGGTCGGTCTCTTGGATCACGAAATCGTCCACCATCTTGCCGTCGCGGGACACGGCTTGGGCACGCACGCCGGAGCGGGCGGGGACCAGATGTTCGGAGCGGATTTCTGGCAACAGGTGTTGCAGGGCGCGGACGAAGGCGGCCTTGCTGAACGAACGCCACATCTCGCCCATGCCGACGCGCCAGTATTTGCAGGCCAGCTTCAGGAATCCGGGATAGCTGAGCGACTCTAGCAGGTCGCGCACGTTCACTTCGGTCTTGCGGTAGCCTTCGCGAGCAAACGCCAGCACGGCGTTGGGGCCGCATTCAACACTGCCGTCGATCATCCGCGTGAAGTGCACGCCCAGAAACGGAAAGCTGGGATCCGGGACGGGATAGATTAGGTTCTTGCAGAGGTGTTTGGCCTCGGGCTTCAACTCGTAGAATTCGCCGCGGAAGGGGACGATCTTGGTTTCGGCCCGCTGGCCGCTCATGCTGGTCACGCGGTCGCAGTGCAAGCCGCCGCAGTTGACGACGTAATCGGCGGCAAACTCGCCGGCCGTGGTGACCAACACGACCGGTGCGCTGCGATGGTGGATCGCGGTCACTCGCGCGCCGGTGACCACCTGGCTGCCGCGCTCGGTGACGATCTCGGCCAGCCGTCGGCAGACTTGTCGGAAGTTCACGATGCCGGCCTCGGGCACGTGAATGGCTTTCACACCCGCCGCGTGCGGCTCCAGTTCCTTTAGCCGCGGCGGGTCGATCGTCTCGCAATTCACTCCGTTCTGCTGGCCGCGCTGAAAGATCTGCTCTAGCGCCGGCACTTCGCGCTCGTTAACTGCCACAATTACTTTTCCGCAGATATCGTAATCGATGCCTTCCGCCGCGCAGAACGCTTCCATCGCCCGCTTGCCTTCGCGGCAGTTCAACGCTCGCAGCGAACCGGGCCGGTAATAAATGCCCGAGTGCAACACGCCTGAGTTGTGCCCCGTCTGATGCTGGCCGACCGACGACTCCTTCTCCAGCACGATCACGCGCCGGTTGGGATACTGCGCCGTCAGTTTATAAGCCGTCGCCAGCCCGACAATGCCGCCGCCGATGATCGCTACGTCCGCTTGATCCATGTGTCTCGTTTGCAGTTCGCATCAATTCGCAACATCAACCAGCGGCTCGCTTCACGGTTTTGTGCCGCACTCGCAGATTCAGTACCTCGACGATCAGTGCAAAGGTCATGGCGAAGTAAATGTAGCCCTTGTTGAAGTCCGTCCCCAGTCCCTCGGCGACCAGCATGACGCCGATCAAGATCAAGAAGCTTAGCGCCAACACCTTCAGCGTGGGATTCTGCTCGACGAAGTGGCTGATCCCTTCCGAGAAAAGCAACATCACAATGATCGCCAGCATCACGGCGCCGATCATCACCCAGATGCCCGCTGGATCGGCCTTCACCATGCCCACGGCGGTAATCACCGAGTCGAGCGAGAAGATAATGTCCATCACCGCAATCTGAAACAGCACGCCGCTGAAGCTGATTTTCTTCGGCAGTGCATGGCCTTCTTCCTCGCCCTCCAACTTCTTGTGGATTTCGTGCACGCTCTTCCAAATCAAAAACAGGCCGCCGACGAGCATGATTAGATCTTTGATAGAAATTCCGCTGACATCTTCCGTCAGCCACTCTGTGCCGATGCCCAGCGAAGTAAAAATCGCGCCGAGCCAATCGAGATTGAAGATCGGATCCTTGAGCCGCACGACGTACGAAATCGACAGCAACAACAGAATTCGCATCACGAGCGCCAGGGCCAAACCCAGTTGCCGCCCTTTCTTCTGCTGTTCCTTTGGCAAGCGGCCGGTGAGGATGGCGATGAACACGATGTTGTCGATCCCCAACACGATCTCCATCGCGGTCAGGGCGATCAGGGCGACGACGTATTCCATGCAATTGCTCCGCAGCAGAAAGCCGCTTGACGGTGCTCGGCGGCAGAAAACCGCATAATTTACGCCACGCCACGCGAACCGTCGATACCGGCTGGCCCACTTGGAGTGCGGCGACTCGTCGCCGCTTTAGGAATTTCGGACTCTCGCGCCACCGCGAAACCTCGCCTTGGCGTCACGCAAACGGCACCCGGATGTTGTACAATGATCGTAAAACCTAAATCGGCGACGAGTCGCCGCACTCCAAATTGGCCGCTAGCTCTTGCCGAGGGTGAATAATGGAAGTAACGGCGCCGCGCGAGCGGCTGGCGACGAAACGCAACTCTACTACGGAAAGCGAAGGTGTAGCATGGTTATTCGGCAAGTTGTAACAAGCGTTATCGGTCTGAGTTTGATGGCCGCACTGGCAGCCGGCTGCGGTGGCAACACGTCGAGCAGTTCTTCCCCGAGCTCTGAACCGGCGACGCCTGAGGTCGACATCGGGACGCCCAGTCCAGCGCCCGCGCCCGGCGGAACAAGCGCACCGGCCGCGGCCCCGGCGCCCGGCGGTTGGGGCGATCTGCAGATTCAGTTCATCTATGGCGGCACGCCGCCTGTGCCGGCAAAGTTGACCATCGACAAGGATGTCGAGTACTGCGGCAAGCACAATTTGGTGAACGAATCGTTGCTCGTGAACAGCGTCAACAAGGGGGTCGCCAACGTCGTCGTGTGGTTGTACGACAAACCGACGGAGATTCACTCGTCGTACGAAGCAACCGCGGC
>JBGTKH010000631.1:0-6798 GCA_041744735.1 Pirellulaceae bacterium
ACGTCTCCCACCAGGAGGTGCGCGCCGTTGAAAAACTACTCAACGATCGACCGCGCGAATGCCTGGGATTCAGGACGCCAAGCGAAGTTTTCTTCGACGAACACCACGGGAAAAATTGCGATTGAGATTTAAGACCGCCCACTCTCGCGTTGGGTTGTTGAGGCATCCTTGAACCTGTATTGGGTAGTGAAAGGGAAAAGCGACGAGACTGATGATCGCCTCAACGCTCTCTGTGGAGAAGCCCTGAGGAACGAAGCAAACCTGTACGAAGGATTGGCCAAGCTGTGGCCGGACCAAGCTGATTTGTTCTCGAATAGCGCGTGCAAAGCTCGGAAGGTCATAAAGGAGGATCTTGGCGTCGAGGAAAAGTTTCAGAGTCTTGAGCAGAGACTCCAGAACGTGAAGTTGCCGAAGCAATTGTACACGGTCTACAGAATTTGCTGTGCCGCGGCACACCCTGGCCTTAACTTATGGGAACGGTTTGCGGCTGATGGCTCGACTGGTCCCGGTAGTCCCATCGACAAACAAACGGCTTGTTGGATGGCAGCCCAATCGACTTTACACTTGGTCGCGGGCGCATACATGCTTACAGCACTCGAAGTCGGAGAGAAGGAAGTCTTAGAAAGCTGGTGGAAGGACAAGGTGGGACCTTTGCTCGATTCCGTTGCGTGAACTGGCCGAGAATGCCAACGCGCTACTATACCTTGGCTTCGATCGCAATCGATTGCACATCGGTGGCCTGGATGCCAAGCACAACGGTTCGTAAGCCGCGAACCATTCGTGCTGAACAATCTCAAAACTCCGAGGACCGTGATGATCGTCGGTCTTCGGTTTTAACGCCCTGCGATTGTGATGGACGGCATTACAGACTTCGAATCTGTCGGACGTGGTTCGATTCCTCGGCAGGGTGCTGAAACAAATTTGTCCTTGGAGTGTGTCGGAACGCACGCGACTCTGCGAAGGTCGAAGCCTGGGTTCGATTCCCAGCGAGGGCACTTTTGGAATTTTTGATTTGTGATTGCCGATTGAATGACGAATCCAATCGCAAATCGACAATCGAAAATCGCAAATGTCTTGGACGCTGGAGCCAGACGGCGCGGCGGCTGCCTGCAGAGCAGCTTGAAGTGGGTTCGACTCCCACCGGCGTCTCTGACCGACCAACTGCCGGTTCGGACTACATCTGCTAAATGTGAAACGTCTGAATCATTCCTTCGTTGGAAGGTCTTTGCCATTTTCGATTTCTGATTTTTGATTGCCAATTGAGGGCGAGCATCAAATCGCAAATCGGCAATCGAAAATCGCAAATCACCTTAACCGACTGCCGAGTTGGAGTACATGCTTCACGAGCCGGGGGTTGTGGGTTCGAATCCCACCGGCGCGACTCGATGTCGCAGCGCCGTAGCTCAATGGCAGAGCACCGTAACAACTCTGATTCACAACTTCGTCGGTCAATTTGAAATCACACTCGAACCTTGTGACGAAAACACCGTCTTGTTAACTTACCGGCGCAAACGACCTGACTGCCGGTGCGGAATACATGGCAAGAAACCGAAACCGGTTTTGCGGGTTCAAATCCCGCTCCGCCCGCTGTTTCAACTCGGGCGGAATCTCTGCCCATTCTTCGTCAGGTCTTTTTTTTGGCGGCAGGGCCGCCGGGGAGGTCACGATGGCCAACACGACTTTGTTTTCCAGCATCAAGAGCATGTTCCCGCGCACCGACTCATACAACGAGGCCGGCGGACGGGCGTACAAGCTGACGCCGCGGCATGCGCTGGCGCAGATCGCTGCGACCGGCTGCTTCAACGGCTCGTTCTACGCCAGCGGCGAGAGCCAGCTTGACGAACTGCGCAAGCTGATCGGACAAGTCGACGACAATGTCTTCCTGGCGAAGCTGGCACTGTACGCGCGCGAGCGGGCCTATATGAAGGACATGCCGGCGGCGCTGTTGGTCGTGTTGTCGAAGCGGGATACCGAGCTAATGCACCGCGTGTTCGACCGCATCGTGGACAACGGCCGCGTGCTGCGCACCGTGTTTCAGATGATCCGCTCGGGACAGTTCGGCCGCACGAGCTTGTCGTCCAGCTTGCAGCGCGCGTTTCAGCGCTGGCTGAACGAGGCATCGGCCGGCAAGCTGCTGTCAGCGTCGATCGGTAACGACCCGAGCCTGCGGGACATTCTGCGCATGGCTCGCCCGACGCCAAAGGACAACCAGCGGCGTGCGCTGTTCGGCTGGCTGACGGACAAGGAGATTGACAAGTGGGCTCCGGCTACCGAGTCTGATTTGCCGGCGCTGGTCCAGTCGCTGGTCGCGTTTCGCAAGGCAGAGTCTGCCGAAATGCAGGCTTTGATCTTGGGCGATCTGTCAGTGCGCTGGGACCTGCTGGCCGACGCGGCGAAGGGTCCGCTGGTCTGGAAGGCCATCGCCCGCCAGATGGGACCGCAGGCGCTGCGGATGAACCTCAACACGCTGCTGCGCCATGAGGTGTTGCGCGACTGGGAGACGGCAAACTACGTCGCGGACCGCATCGCGGACGAGGACGAGATTCGTCGCTCGCGCCAGTTTCCGTACCAGTTCCTGGCAGCGTACCTGAACGCCAGCGACGAGATTCCGCAGCCGATCAAGACGGCGTTGCACAAGGCCGCCGAGATCGCCTGCGGCAACATTCCGAAGCTGCCGGGTCCGGTGGTCATCGGGCTGGACACGTCCGGCTCGATGAGCAGCCCGGTCACGGGACTGCGCGGCCGCGGTGCCACGACGAAGATGCGCAGTGTCGACGTAGCGGCACTGTTCACTGCGGCGATCCTGCGCCGCAACCCGGACAGCGTCATCGTTCCGTTCGATACGTGCGCGTACGACGCCCGCGTCGACCCGAACGACTCAATCCTGAGTCTGTCGGAGCGGCTGGCGAAGTACGGTGGCGGCGGAACCGACTGCTCGATCCCGCTGCGCGAGGCCAATACGACTTACCGCAAGCGACCGTTTGCCGGCGTCGTGCTGGTCAGCGACAACGAGAGCTGGGTTGGTACGGGCCGACACGGTTCGACCGGCGTGATGACCGAGTGGCAGACGCTGGTCAAGAACCAGCAGCGACTCGGCCACGCCGCGCCGAAGCTGGTCTGCATCGACATCCAGCCCTACAGTTCGACGCAGGCTCCCGAGCGAGACGACATCCTGAACATCGGCGGCTTCAGTGACGCGGTGTTCAACGTCGTGGCCTCATTCCTCAGCGACAACGCCAACCGCTTTGTCGCCGAGGTCGAGTCGATCGAGTTGTAATTGTCTGTGCCGAAACCAAGATGCCCCTGATTCGAGCAATCGAGCCAGGGGCATTTTTCACTTCAAACTTGCACTCGATAGACAGTGTCCCTTAGTAAGTCACGTACACGATCAAAATGATTGCCTTGAATTTCGAGCAGGCCATCCTTGATAGTACCGCCGGCTCCGCAGGAAGCCTTGAGCTTGGTAAGCAACGAGGGGAGGTCGTTTTCTTCGGGCGACAAGCCACGAACGATCGTGACCATCTTGCCCTTCTTGCGTTTCTTGATCGCGAGCCGTGCCGTCTGTTTCTCCGGCGGAGTCAGTACCTTGGGCGGAGGTGGGCAGGTACAACTTTCTTCCAACTCTCCGCACCGCTCACAGCGAGGTGGACAATCCCACTGAAATCCGAGAAGAACCGATTCGCGGCACCTTCCGAAGAAAACTCATGGGCAATGTATTTTTCCGCGAGCGGCCGAATCAGATCGCCGTTTACTGCGCGGAGTAATGTTCGATATACCCCTTGTCGCCGACGACCCAGCCGTGTTGCATGCTCGGGAAGCTCATGCCGCTCAAGTGACCGGTATTGCTGAGCTTGCCGAGCGAATGCCAAGTCTTGCCGCCGTCGCTGGTGCGGCGGACTTCGCCGGGATTCGCTTCGCACAACACGTGGCCGCGCTGGGTGTCGAGGAAATGCAGAGCGGCCAGAGTGTTGGTCGAATAGTGGCCGAGTTCTTGGGGCGTCCAAGTCTTGCCGCCGTCGGTGGTCACGTGGATCGTGCCATAGTGCGGGATGTACCAGCCGTTGTCCTTGTCAATCATCTGGACGAGCGCGTAGTTCCCGCTGTTGAGCTTACCGTCATTGGCTTTCTGCACTTGCCAAGTGGCGCCGCCGTCGCTGGTCTGGCCGAGATATCCCGTGGAGGGAGTGCCGACGCGCGCCGCAAAGACGCCGTGCGTGCCGTCCGGAATCGAGAGGCCGGCGCCTTGCACCTTGATGTCACTGGTAAGCACTTTCCAAGTGCCGCCGGCGTCGTCGGTTTGGAAAAGGTGGGAGCCCGTCAGACCCCAGCACAGATAGAAGTAGCGCGATCCGGCAGCAGCCTGGGCGCAGTTGTGCTTGCCGGCGAGGTCAAACCGGCCTCCGGGCGAGGGCAGTTTGACGGGATGCCAGGTGGCACCAGCGTCATTGGTATGCAGAATCGTGTTCGAGATGCCGGAGATGACCCAGCCTTCCTTTGGGCCGCTGAAAAGAATCCTGTACAAGTCGTCGCGCCGCTGGCCCTGCTTCGGCTCATACACGGGCTGCCACGTCGCGCCCCCATCGGTAGTTCGTACGACCGTAGCGTGATCGCCCACGGCGACGCCGACTTCATCGTTGAGGAAAGCGATATCACGCAGGTAGTCCTCTACGCCGCTCTTCTGCACGACCCACTTTCCAACGGCTGGGTCAGCTC
Organism: Pirellulaceae bacterium; assembly: GCA_041744735.1. Classification (GTDB taxonomy): domain Bacteria; phylum Planctomycetota; class Planctomycetia; order Pirellulales; family Pirellulaceae; genus JBGTKH01. Next base: position 4,714 of record JBGTKH010000631.1, read on the forward strand.
CGCTGGCCGGTGTTAATAAAATGCCCACGAACAACAACGTGGTAACTGGGATGAATGCACATTGACGACGCATGATTCACGCCTTTCGTGAGAGATGGTGCCAAACGCGAACCCGGATAACGAATTGCGCACTATCCGGCTGCTTCGAGACGGATAGTTCGGGCATTGAACTTTGCCGCTTTGCGGTGAAGGCGTGTGGCGTGGGATGCCCGCCTTGCGAAATCAATCGCGGCACGAAGCGGAATGTGGCTATCTTAAACGCGGGCGCGACGGGTTGGCAAGCGGCATCGCCGCGTTACGCTTACTGTCGTCGTTTCAGCGTGATTCGAAAAACTCCATGCGTCCTGTTTACCCTATGCCCTATGCCCACCGAAGGCTTTCTCCACCGCGGCCGAATCGTTTACTCGATCTGCTTCGAGTTGGCGGCCGAATCGCCAACGTCGCGGACGCTCATCGTCAATCTCGCGACGGACGGTAGCGCCCTTGGCCCGTGGACGACGCCGGCCGATCCAAGCAAGCGTATCAGTCACCTCCCGGCACGGACTCATAGGAGAAATTCAGTCATCACCGACTGTCTCATCAATGCCCGACGCACAACGGCTCGTTGGCCGATTGCACGTAACGGGCTTCGCGGTCGCGGGCCAGATGTTCGACATAGCCGGGGGCTTCGTCGTAGTCGCGCCCTGACGTCCGTAACGAATCGGAGTTCTGCGAGCATCGCGATTCCCAGTTGTCGAGCCGGAAGCTTCAACCATTTGGCGATGCGCTCCGCTCGCTGGGCAAGGGACGTAAAGGGTCACGCCTTTTGCCGAGGAGCGATCTACGGTCTGAGCGGTGACGATTGCGTCCGATTGTGGCGAAAATGGTTCGGCAAGTGCAACGGCGTGTCGGGCGGTGTCAATGCGGAGACATTGCCAATAACCACATCCACGCTACACTACGCCTATCGCATCGGAGTTCCGCCCTGAAGATGAATGCACGACGCCAAACAGCGGCTATTGCCTTGTTGCTTGTTTCGTTTATTACCGGCTTGCACGCCGAAGTACCGACGGCGGATGCGATTCGCAAGGTCACCGGTATCGACACCGGCTTGGCGCTGGTCGTCGCGGATGATGCCATGCTGGCGTGCGATTTGGCTGACGACGGCAAGCTGCTAGTGCATTTATTGGCTAGTCGGGACGACTTGGTCCCGTCGTTGTGCGACGCGGTACAGTCGCGCGGGCTGAGCGGCCGAGTGATCGTGCAGACGCTGGCCACAGACGGTCACTTGCCGCATCCGGATCGCTTTGTGAACCTCGTCGTCGCGGACCTCGACAAGCTGGCGGCGCGTGGGATGCGGCGTGCCGAACTCGATCGCGTGCTAGCCGTTCGCGGTGCGTCGTACGTTCGGCAGAACGGTGCTTGGCAAGCCCGCACCGCCTCGCAAGACGCGCAACTTGGTAACTGGACGCATCGCTTTTACGATGCCAGTGGCAATTGTGTGAGCCGTGATGGGTTGGCTGGCGTGCCGCGCGCGGTCCAGTGGCAGCACGGGCCGGCGTTGGAAGATGGCACGGCGGATGGCAAGGTTCCGCGCGTCGCTGATGGTCGCTTCGTGACGTTCGACGGTCTGAGCGGCGACCTTGTCTGCCGCGATGCTTCCAACGGATTGTTGTTGTGGCGGCGATTCATCGGGTCGCCGCAGAATGCGGACGTGGCCATCGTCGGCGGACAGATTTACCTGTACCACGACCAGCAGGCGGAAGCGGTTGAAGGCCGTCGCTACGTCGAAAGCGGGCCGTTGGTCGCGATCGATCTGGAAACGGGAGAGTTGACCAAGACGTTCGACGAAGCGTTCCGGGCCGGCACGGCGACGGCGGTTGAAACGGAGCATCACGAAGACGAGAGACGCTTGGAAAAATACAACCCGGTGCCGTGGTTCATCGTCCGCGACGATGTCATCCTGCAGGCTTACGGATCGGAATTGCTGGTGTTGGATCGCGTCAGCGGCCGACGGCGCTTCACGAAAACACTCGACGCCGCGCATACCTGGTTTTCGCCGGCGCTGTCGGGCAATTTGCTGTTGGCCGCGGAAACCGTCGGCGC
>JBGTKH010000632.1:0-10474 GCA_041744735.1 Pirellulaceae bacterium
GTCAACACAGAAATCCAAGCGGGCTCGCGGCGCAGCGGCCGCGCGAGACCTGGGGAATGGGTCTCGCGGGCCGCTACCCCTCCCCAAAGAGCACACCTTAACCCAACCCCAAAACTGTCCAGCGCATCGGGTCCACTTCACCCGCACCAAAAACCGTTCCAAAGCATGCCCGGAATAGCCGCCGTCTTCCAAGGCGTCGTGCAAATCGCCCATGATGCGGACGGCTCGCACGTTGATGTCGAGATCATCACAATCGTGCATGGTCGCGACTATTCCTCCGCCGTCGCTCGGTTCAAGTCGATTGACACGAACCGGAGCAGTTCGTCGTTGGACATCTCGGTGAGCATCGTTTCGCCGCCCTGGTCGAGCACTTTGTCGGCCAGACCTTGCTTGTCGCGGATCATTTGGTCGATGCGTTCTTCGACCGTGCCGCGGCAGACGAATTTGTGGACCAGCACGTTGCGCTGCTGTCCGATGCGGAAGGCGCGGTCGGTCGCTTGGTTCTCGACGGCCGGGTTCCACCAGCGGTCGAAATGCACGACGTGCGACGCGGCGGTCAAGTTCAAACCGCTGCCGCCGGCTTTCACCGAGATCACGAAGAACGGCGGACCAGCGTCGTCTTGGAACTCGCGGACCAGCGCCGTCCGTTTGCGAACGGGCGTCTTGCCGTGCAGCACGAGCCCCGGCCGGCCGAAAACGCCCGCCAGAAACTCGGCCAGCGGGGCGCAAATCGACTGGAATTGCGTGAAGACCAGCATCTTTTCCTGACGTTCGATGATCGGTTCGCAGAGCGACTCGAGCCGCCCGAATTTGCCGCTATCGCCCGGCGCGAACTGCGACTCGTTTAAATACTGTGACGGGTGATTGCAAATCTGCTTCAGTTGCATCAGCACCGACAAAATCAGCCCGCGGCGGGCCATATCGTCGGCCGTTTCCAGCCGCTCGGCCAAGTCCTTGACCAATCGCTCGTACAGCACCGCTTGCCGTTTCGCCAAACCGCACTCGGCCCGCATTTCGGTTTTGTCGGGCAAGTCGGGAGCGATGTTGGGATCGGTCTTCAAGCGGCGCAAAATGTACGGCCGCACCAGCCGCCGCAGTGAGCCGAACGCCGCCGCGTCCTGCTGCTTGTTCAGCCGCTTGACGAACTGTTTGAACTGCGCCGCCGACCCGAGCAGCCCCGCACAACAGAAATCGAACAGCGACCACAAATCGCCTAAATGGTTTTCTACCGGCGTGCCGGTCAGCACAATGCGCCCCGCGGCGTCGAGCTTCTTGACCGACTTGGTTTGTGCCGACGACGCATTCTTAATGGCCTGAGCTTCGTCGAGCACCACCAGCCGCCAGGCAACTTTGGCGAGCCAGTCGCTGCGGCGCACCAAGCCGTACGTGGTGATCACAAGATCGAAGCCGGCCAGCGAGTCTTGCGGGCTCTTGGCCACCCGCGCCAGTTCGTCGGCATCGCATTCCGACCGATGCGCGTAGAACACGCGCAGAGACGGCGCGAACCGCTGAAGTTCCTGTTTCCAGTTCCCAATCAGCGAAGACGGAACAACGAGCAGCGACGTGCCTCGCGGACTTTTACCTCTCGACCCTCGACCCTCGACCCTCGACTCACTTATCTCTCCCGACTCGCGCCGCAATTGCAGCAGCAGATCGATCACCTGAATCGTCTTGCCCAATCCCATGTCATCGGCCAGACAAGCGCCGAGGCCCAACCGCGTCATAAACCACAGCCAGCGCACGCCATCGGCCTGATATGGTCGCAACGTGGCCTGCAGATCGGCCCCAGGTTGAAACGCCGAGATTTGGGCCGGGTCGCGGATGGTTTCCAGCGTGTCGCGCAACCAATTGCCGGCGACGACCTGCGCCCAACTGGCCGTCGCCGATTCTTCCTCGTCGCCGTCAGCCTGCGTGCCGGCCAGCAATCGCATCCCCTCGATGAAACTGACTCCGCTGGCGTGCATTGTTTCAAGTTGCCGCCAATGATCGAGCGCCTGTTGCAATCGCTGGCGGTCCACTTCGACCCACCGGCCGCGCAGCAACATCAGCCCTTCGCTGGATTGCAAAAGCTGTTGGCGTTCGGCCTCCGTCAGCGGCTGGCCGTCTAACGCGACCTCGACCGTGAAATCCAACAAATTGTCCGTGCCTAGTTGGCTCTGTTGTTTTTCACCGAGCCGGACTTGGACTTGTGGCCGAGGCGGCTTGCGTGCCTGCCACCAATCAGGCACGCGGACCACAACGCCCGCGGCTTCCAGTCGCGGCACTTCCGTTAGGAACCGATGGGCCTGTGCGATCGACCACGCCTGCGGTTGGAACAAGGCACGTGTGTCGAGCAACTCGCGAACTAGCGCGCTGCTGTCCGCTGCACGTCGCACGGGTTCGAGCAGCGCGGTCAATCCGGCTTGATTCTTGGCCCCGGCGTATTCCTTCAGGGCCTGAGCGAGCGGCAGGTGCTGCAGCCGCGTCCCGGCGGAAACACGATGCGTGTAAGTCGCCAGAAACGCAAACGGCCGCCGTTCGTCGCGTTTGTTTTCCGCAAGGTGAAAAGTCACGCGCCCGAGCAAATGCCAGACAGGATTAACGCCGCGCAGGTACGCTTCCGCGCTCTCGGGATGTTTGGTCGCCTGCTGGACGACCAACTCGCGCAACTCGTGCCACAGGCGGCCGAGCAAATCAGGCGTCAAGTACTCCAAGCCGCGCATCGGCGGCGCGGCGGCGGCCATCGTTTCCAGTTCGTCGACGGCCGGCGGTTCGAGCTGGCTCCACTTACGCGCCCCGTCGCCGCCCAATTGGCAAACCGCATGGAAAAAACGCTGGGCGAACTCGCGCCAAAAGACCAGCGCCGGCGGCAGCGGCTTGTCGAGCGACTTGGAAACGAGCCACAGCAGCCCCTGGGCCGACGAATCCTCAAAGGCGGTTTCGATTCCCGCGGCCAGCGCGTCGTCCATCGCCGGCTCCGCCTCCGGCGCAGGATCGACGACCAAACGTCCCACCGGTGTAATGCGAGTCGTTCGACTCATGCCCGCCAATTCCTCCGTGGTCGCATGGTCGTGCCCACAGTCTAGTCAACCGCAGTCTACTACTCGGGAACGACCAGCGTGATTTGCCGCTGCGGGTATTTTTCCAGCGGCTGAGTATACACACCTGCCGGAGCGGTTGCCGCGGTGACAGAGATTTCCTTCCCGCGATTCTCATCCAGCATGTCAAAGTAGCCGGCGGGTGGCAAATCCGAGACGATGATGTCGGCGTTTTGAAAACCGGCTTGCTCCATCGCGCCGCCGGATTCAAGTGAGCGAATAACAATCGCCTGCGATGGGCCTTTCTCGCGCCAAGTATACTGCAGATCGCAAGTGAAACCCAAATCTCGCTGCAACCGCGACTCGAGCCGAAAGCGCACCACTTGCTCAAACGCTAATTGTGCGCCGCCGGCCAAGTACGCACTCACTCCCAGCAGGAAAATGTAAATGAAGGCCCAACGTTTCGTGCGCTGTTCCAATTGCACGATGCCGCCGATACGTCGGCCCGATCGGCGAGCGACTTCGGCGGTGAGCACCACCAATAGCAACCCCGTACAAATCAACGGCGGCACGGCCATCGCCGCCCAGACGCCCAAATACGAGATCAGCGCGAACTGAACCGCGAAAACCGCCGTGAGCAACATCATCGCGCCCAGCCCAAACCGAAAGCCGCGCTTCGGCTCGGGAATCACGATGGCCGGAAACAACTCCGCGCCGTCAACCGACGCGGTCGATGTTGCGGCGAGTTGGATCTCTGGCGACATGACGACTTTGACCTCCGCAAAGCACCGACCTTCGCCGCCGTGCACGTATCTCGTAGGCCGGATTTGCAATCCGGCCTACATGGGGTTGCGGCCCCTCGCTACGCTATTTCATGTTCATGCTCATCAGGAACTCGGCGTTGGTTTTGGTCTTTTGCATGCGCGTGACCAGCAGTTCCATGGCTTCCGGCCCGTTCATGTCGGCCAGCACACGGCGCAGCACACAGATGCGGCGATATTCTTCCGGGTCCATCAGCATTTCCTCGCGGCGCGTACCGCTGCGGTTGATGTCGATGGCCGGCCAGATGCGCTTATCGACCAAGCGGCGATCGAGCATGATTTCCAGGTTGCCGGTCCCTTTGAACTCTTCGAAGATCACTTCGTCCATTTTGCTGCCGGGGTCGATCAACGCGGTGGCAATGATCGTGAGCGACCCGCCCTCTTCAACCTTGCGGGCAGAGCCGAAAAACGCCTTCGGCCGCTGTAAGGCATTGGCATCCAAACCGCCGGACAGAATCTTGCCCGACTGCGGGCATTCCGAGTTCCACGCGCGAGCCAGCCGCGTGATCGAATCCAGGAAGATGATCACGTCGGTGCCGTACTCGACCAGCCGCTTGGCCTTTTCGATCACCATCTGCGAGACTTGCACGTGCCGCGTCGATGGTTCGTCGAACGTCGAGCTGATCACCTCGCAGTTGGAGCCCTTCACTTCGCGTTCCATGTCCGTGACTTCTTCCGGCCGCTCGTCGATCAGCAGCATGATCACGTAAGCATCGGGAAAATTCTTCAGGGCCGAGCGGGCCATTTTTTGCAGCAGAATCGTCTTGCCGGCTCGTGGCGGACTGACGATCAGGCCGCGCTGTCCGAAGCCAATCGGCGTCATCATGTCAACCACGCGGGTCTCGATGTCTTCGGCCCCCGACTCCATGACGATCCGCTGAACGGGATGCAGCGGCGTCAGGTCGTCGAACGTCACACGCTGCGACATCAGGTTGGGATCCTGATAGTTGATCGCCTCGACGCGCAGCAGTGCGAAATACCGCTCGTTTTCCTTGGGCGGGCGAATTTGTCCCGACACCGTCGAGCCGGTCCGTAAACCAAAGCGGCGGATTTGGCTCGGCGACACATAAATGTCGTCCGGGCAGGAGAGGTAATGATAGTCGGGGCTGCGCAAGAACCCGAATCCGTCAGGCAGGATTTCCAGCGTCCCTTCGCCGTACATCAGCCCGTTCATCTTGACCCGTTCCTTCAGGATATTGAAGATCAGGTCTTGCTTCTTCATGCCCGCGACGTCTTTGACGTTGTCTTTGCGGGCTGCTTCGATGAGTTCGCTCATGCTCATCTTTTGCAATTCGGCGATGTGGATTTCGCCCTGCTTGATTTTTTCGTAATGTTCATGAATCTCGTCGCGTACGCCGCGGTCGGCCTCATCGGCCAATTCCTCGGCCAGCGACAACGGCTCGCCTTCGGCTTCCAACTCTTGCAGGCGATCTTTGAACTCGCCGTTGCCGTTCGCCTCGTCGTTGGTCGCCGGACGGCGCGAACGGGAATCGTCGTCGCTGCGTTTGCGGCGAATTTCTTGCATGCGGGTGCTTCTACTGGTAGACATGCGTCACAAGCTCCTGATATGGCTTTGGGGGGCGTGCCGGCACGCGGACGGCGCCGGCGGAGGGTTCATGGAAGGTTTGTGTTGTAACGAAAAGGATGTGTCGAGTGAAGTGCCCTTGCACATTCACGGGGGTGGGTTGGCCAGCAAGGAAGGTCAATCAAGGCTGAGCCAGAATCGCTGGACTTGAGCGAAGGTGTGCTCCGGCGCACCGGAGTTATCTATTATCCAATCGGCACAACTTCGCTTGTTTTCCAAAGATTCCTGCGCCGCCTCACGCGCGGCAAATTCCGCTTCACTCCAACCTCGCTGGCGCGCCCGAGCCAATCGTGACTCGCGCGGCGTCTGCACAAAAACGATCTTATTGCAAAATCTGTTCCAACCGGCCTCGAACATCAATGCCGCGTCCAATACGACAGCTTTCACGTCGCCAGACTGAGCAAGCTCTGCCTTGCGTTTACGCAGTTTCTCTTCGATGCGCGGATGGGTTATCTGTTCCAGGTATGCCAATTGTTGCGGACCTTCCGGCGGCTCGTCGAAGACTATTTTCGCCACCGCGGCACGGCTGATCCGTCCATCGTCGCCAAACACCACGTCGCCCCACTGGTCGCGCAGCGCTCGTTCGATATCCGGCTCACGCAGCACCTCGTGCCCCGCGCGGTCAGCATCGAGCACTTCGGCGCCGAGCTGCTGCAAATGTTCGGACACCAAGCTTTTGCCGCTGGCGACTCCGCCAACGACGCCGATCACCAGCATGTGGGCTTTACGGAATTCGGGTCGAAATAAGGTTTTGTTGTGTGAGCGAACGAAAGGTTTTTTTGGGGCGGGCGTGATCTCAATGAGCATTCTGGGGAGCGAGCACCTGTTACCAGGGTTCGCACTCGGCCCAGTTGTCTCCGGCTTTGACGTCCACCTTTAACGGAACGGACAAGGCCGCGGCACCGGACATTTCTTCTGTCACCAGCGCGGCCAATTGGTCGAGTTCGTCAGGCGGGAATTCAAAGACCAGTTCGTCGTGTATTTGCAGTAACATCCTCGATCGCAGCCGTTCGTGCCGCATTCGGCGGTAAACGTTGATCATGGCTCGCTTGATCAAGTCAGCCGCCGAACCCTGAATCACGGTGTTGATTGCGATGCGTTCCGGCAGGTTGCGTTGGCGCGAATCACCGCGCCTGGCTGAGTCGCGCACTCCTTGGATAGGTCTGCGGCGATTGAGGATAGTACTAACATAACCATTGCGTCGCGAATCTTCTAGTACCTTTTTCATAAATTCATCGACCCCCCGGTATCGGGTGAAATAAGCGTCGATGAAGCTGGCTGCTTCCTCTTTAGTAATGTCCAGCGCTTTGGCCAGACCGAAGGGACTTTGGCCGTAAATCACGCCGAAATTGATGGCTTTTGCACTGCGGCGCATCTCGCGGGTGACCTGATCCAACGGCACTCCGTACACCTCGCTAGCAACCCGCGTATGAATATCCTGATCCTCGGCGAACGCGGTTTGCAGCGCCGCATCTCCCGAAAAATGTGCCAACACGCGCAGCTCGATCTGCGAATAGTCGGCCGTCAGCAGCCGCCAATCGGGCTCGCCGGGCAGAAATGCCGAACGGATTTCGCGGCCTACCTCGGTGCGCACGGGAATGTTTTGCAGATTCGGGTCAGTCGAACTGAGCCGTCCGGTGGCCGCCACGTCTTGTTTGAACGACGTATGCACGCGGCCGGTTTGTGGGTGGACCAATTCCGGCAGAGCATCGACGTAGGTGCTCTTGAGTTTCGCGTTCTGCCGGTATTCAAGGACCTTCGCCGGCAGCGGATGATGCCTGGCTAATTCGCTGAGCACATCGGCATCGGTGCTCGGCGCCGTGCGACTCTTTGTCTTCTTCTTCACCGGCAACTTCAATTGCTCGAACAACACTTTGCCCAACTGCAAACGCGAGTCGATGTTGAACGACCCGCCAGCCAGTTCGTAAACCTCGGTTTCCAACGTCGCCATGCGCTCGCCGAACCGCCGGCTCATATCGCGCAGCCGATCGACGTTTACCTTAATGCCGTTGAATTCCAACTCCGCCAGAACTTCAATCAGCGGCAGTTCAAGCGACGTGAAGAGTTCATCAAATCCGTTCTCACTCAGTCGCCGCTGTAGAATTGTTGTCAGCCGAAGCGGCACGTCGGCGTCTTCAGCAGCGTATTGCGTGACCAGTTCAACCGGCACCTTGTCCATGCGTTTCTGTTTCTTGCCGGTGCCAATCAGTTCGCTGATCTTGATCGTCTTGTGATTCAGGTACCGCTTGGCGAGATCGTCCAGGTTGTGATTACGTTCGCCGGGGGCCAGCAGATAGTCGGCCACCATCGTGTCGAAGGCGGCGCCGCGCAGCTCGACGCCGGCCGACCGCAGCACAATCATGTCGTACTTCAAGTTCTGGCCGATTTTTTCGATGGCCGGGTTTTCGAGCACCGGGCGGAGCGCTTCGAGCGTCGTCTGCGGGTCCAACCGCGGCTCGCCGCGCGGTGCACGCACGGGGATGTAATACGCCTGACCCGCTTGCCATGCAAACGCATATCCGACGATTTCCGCCCAACGCGGACTGGCTGAGGTCGTTTCCGTATCGATCACAATGCGCTGCTGTTTCGACATTTCGCGGATCAATTCATCAAGCTGCTGGGGCGTTGCAATCGTGCGATAGTCGGCGTGCCATTCGCACGGCGCTTCTGCCACGGTCAATTGCGAAAGCCGCTCGGCGAGTCCGCGAAAACCGAATTCGCTGCAAAGCTCCTTTACCTGCTGTTGATCGATGCCGCCAACGCGCCCTGCCTGCCAATCAATCTCGAGCGGCACGCTGTCGAGCAACCGCACCAACTGGCGGCTAAGCAGCGCCTGCTCGCGATAGTTCAGCAGATTCTCGCGCCGCTTCGTACCGGAGACTTCATTGGCATGATCGAGCACGCCTTCGAGCGTTTCGTATTTTTCCAAAAGCTCCCGCGCGTTCTTGGGGCCGATCAGCGGCACGCCCGGAACATTGTCAACCGAGTCGCCGACCAGCGCCTGAAAATCCACGACTTGCTCGGGACGCACGCCCCATTCCTCTTTCAGTTCAACAGCGCCCATGACTTGATTCTTGCGAATGTTGTAGACCTGCACACGCGCGGTGATCAGTTGCCGGCAGTCTTTGTCGTTGGTGACGAGCAGGCACTCGCCACCCAATTGATCCACTCGCCGGGCGATCGTGGCCAGAATATCGTCCGCCTCGTAGTTGGGAACTTCCAGCGTCGCCACGCCCAGTGCGTCGAGCATGCGGCGGATGTTGGGAATCTGCAGCCGCAAATCGAGCGGCATTTCCTCGCGGTGCAGTTTGTAGTCTTGATACAAGTCGTGGCGAAACGTGCCGCCCGGTGCATCAAAGGCACAGAACAGATAATCCGGCTTCTTATTCTGCAAGATGTCCACAACGTCGCGGATAAAGCCGTGAATCGCGCCCACCGGCTGTCCCTGCGGGCCGGACATGTCCGGCATGGCGTGGAACACCTGATAGATCAACATGTGGGCGTCAACGACATAAACGACTTTCCCGTCCAGTCGTTCGGGCTCCCCCTCAACCGCGGCTCGCGACGATCGCGACAAAGATGAATTAGTCGCTCGGCGGGAATCGCTGACAGATGTTGAATCATCGTCAGCTTGGTCCGGCGTGTCCAAATCGTCGTCTTCAAATCCGGCGAACGTGCGTTGGCGACTCTGCTTGGCCATGACATCCCTTCATCTTCGATTGGCAATTCGTTGACACCTTGTGCCATCCAGCTTACAATCGACCTAGGTTGTTGTCTGCCAGCGGCTTAGCCGTCACCCCTATTTTCAGCCCGCCGCCAGCCGGGAATAATTGCTTTAGGCGGCTGCGAAAATCCAATCAAGTCCGCAGCCGCACGTGCTGGGAGCGTTCAATTCGTCAGTCTAACCGCCGAATCGATGGCGGTGTTTTTCGCTTGAAGGAGATTCATCCATGGCCGCCCGTGAAAATCAAGGCCTGCAAATCGCGTTGATCCTGTTCGTGATGATCACGATCGCCTTGGCCGTGACCACCTACATTTATTGGAGCAAGTCCGAGCAGGAGGTTGCCAAATCCGACGCCGATCTTCTGGCAAAGCAGGAAGCGGAGAAACGCTACACGGCGTACTTCAACGCCTATCAATTGCTGAAGCGGACGATTGCCCCGGCTCAGGTCACCGAACCCGAATACGAGGTGTTTCGTCAGCAGGTCAAGAACAACGATCCGAAGCTGTGGGCCGACGAAGTGGAGAAAATCGAACTGGCGTTCAACGACGACATGTTGCTGTTCGACCAGAATTACAACGGTGACAAAAACTACCGAACTCTACCGGCCTATCTACTCACCGCCATTCGCGACCGTAATACTCAAGTGGTCACTCACCTGGATTACGTGAAGTCTGCTGACCAGGAAAAACAGACGATCAGCAAACGCGAATCCGACCAAAGGCTGGCCGCCGAACAGGGGATGCAGTTGGCCGTGTCCGACAAGGACAAGGTGAAGCAGGCTTTCGACACGGACCGCCAAAAATTTATCGATGACACAGCGAAGTTACAGAAGGCACTTGCTGATGCATTGCAGCAAGCGAAGAAGGACACGGATGAACTTCGTAAGGACAAGGCAACGCTCGAAGCGCAATTGGCCAAGCTGCAACAACTGGTGGAAGCCCAAGCCATCAAACTTCAGGGCATGAATCCCGAATCCACCGAAACGGCGGACGGTAAGATCACGTGGGTCAATCAAGCCTCGCGCGTGGCGTATGTGAACCTTGGGCTTTCTGATGGCCTGCGGCGGCAAACCACCTTCTCGGTTTACGAGAAGGACCAAACAGCGTTTAACACCGCCAGACCAAAAGGCAGCATCGAGATCACGCGGATCATCGACAGCCACCTGTCCGAAGCTCGAATTGTTTCTGATAGCGTGTCGAACCCGCTGATGCCGGGCGACGTCGTGTTCTCGCCGACTTGGCAACCCGGACGCGTCGTGCGGTTCGGCTTGGTTGGATTTATCGACGCGGATGGCGACGGCAAAAGCGACCGGAAGCTGGTGGAGAAT
>JBGTKH010000633.1:0-7871 GCA_041744735.1 Pirellulaceae bacterium
AAAAGTATTAGATGAAGTCTCGCGCGAGATCGCGTACTTCGCCCCAGCCGCGAGCCCGGTGCCGGACGTGGGCGTTGATTTGAAAGTAGCAATGTTAGTATGACTTCTACCGTCGCGAGCAAAGTACGAAGTACTAACAAATGACAAATGACCAATGACAAATGACAAATGACCAATGACCAATGACCAATGACCAATGACCAATGACCAATGACCAATGACCAACCGTCGCCAACTGCCGCGCGAACTTACCTGCGATTGCATTTGCAATTCGGCTGGTGCTCACTGCTTTGTTTCCTGTCACTTGGAATCATGTTGGAAGCGCTGCATGGCTTCAAAGTCGGCTGGTATCTGGAAGCGGCGTTTGAAACGCGGCGGCTGATGTGGACACTGGGGCATGCTCACGGCACGCTGCTGTCGCTGGTCAATTTGGCGTTCGGATTCACCGTGCATTTGGTCGCTGATGACAACGCGCGCTGGCCGCGATTCGCGTCGCCGAGTCTGATGGCCGCGGGCCTGTTGTTGCCCGGCGGTTTCTTTCTCGGCGGCATTTTCATCTACGACGGCGATCCCGGCGTCGGCGTCTTTCTTGTGCCGCTCGGCGCGATGATGCTTCTGATCGGCGTGCTGGTGACCGCTTATGGCGTCTCCTTTCGCACTGCGGATGACGAGCTCGACGAAGCCCAACAGCCCGAGCAAAGTTCCAGTCCAGGCAAACGCCGACGGCGCAGCAAGCGTGGCAGTTGACAGCCAGCACCAAGTGGCGACAATGGCAAGATCAACTTATTGCGTGTTTGGGGGACACGCTTCCAACGTGCCTGACAATTAACCGGCACGATAAAAATCGCGCCCCACGCACGACATGTACCTGCTCGAAAACCCGGTCCTGCAACGTGAACTGCTGGTCAACCTGCGGATGGGGCGGGCGTTTGTGCTGTTGTTTTTGTACCAGGCGCTGCTGGCCGCGGTGGTGTATTTCGCGTGGCCGCAAGAGTCGCGGCTGGATCTGACCACCAACCCGACGCAGGCGCGGAATTTGGTCGATTTGTTTTTCCTCGGCCAGTACATTCTGGCGTCGATGATGGCGCCCAGCTTCGCGGCCGGCACCATCACGGGCGAGAAGGAACGGCAGACATACGAAATGCTGCTGGCCAGCCCGCTCAAGCCGTCGGCCATCGTGCTGGGCAAGCTGGTCGCGTCGCTGACGCACATCGCGGTCTTGATTTTCGCATCGCTGCCGATCGTGATGCTCTGTCTGCCGCTGGGCGGCGTGTCAATGTACGAGGTGCTGGCGGCGTACCTGGGTTTGATCGTGTCGGTGATTACGTTCGGTGTGATCAGCGTTGCCTGCAGCAGCTACTTCCAGCGCACCTCGGCGTCGCTGGTCGTGTCGTACCTGCTGATCTTGCCACTGGCTTTGGTCGGCGTGCTGTTGTGGCGCGGGCTGTCGGACATGGGCGAGTTCCGTCTGCTGCTGACGATCACCGTGTTGCCGGCCGTCGGCGCGGCGATTTGCATCGCGCTGTTCTTCAACACCAGTGCCCGGCTGCTGCATCCGCCCGACGTGGGCAGTGAAGGCAAGGACGTGGTCGATTTAGAGCAGGAAGCACAGCAGGCGGTCGGCCTGGTCATTCAGCGCGACCAGTTCCCCGACAAACTGTTCGCGCCGCCGAAACGCGACGACTTGATGGACGACGACGCCAACCCGGTCTATGACAAAGAAATTCGCAGCGAGATTTTCAGCCAGGGAACGCTGATGCTGCGCGTGGTGATTCAAGTCAGCATGCTGCTGGCGATTCCGCTGATGGCCTGGAGTCTGTACATCGCGCCTAAATACGCCGCTTGGTACATCGGCTACGTGGTGCTATTCAACATGCTGGTCGGACCCGTGTACTCGGCCGGCGCCGTAACCAGCGAACGGGAACGGCAGACGCTGGACTTGCTGCTGACCACCGTCATCACGCCGTGGCAAATTTTGTGGGGCAAGTTGATCGCCGGACTGCGGATTTCCAGCGTACTAACGTTGTTTCTGTTGTGGCCCGTGCTGTTGGCCTGCGTGATGGTGTCGTCGTACTGGACGAATCTGTTTTCGGTGGCGGCCTACATTCTGATCGTGTTGATGACTTGTGTAACGACCGCCATGCTGGCCCTGTTCTGCTCGGTCGTATTCAAGAAGACCTCGATGAGCCTGATGACCAGCTATCTGGTGATCATCGTGCTGTTCGCGGCGCCGCTGGCCGCCGGCTTCTTCGCCGACACGTTTTATCAAGGCCAGCCTGCGGCGGAAATCGTACGCAACGCCAGCTTCACCAGTCCCTTCGCCGCGGCGTTTGGCGTGCCGCTGCACATGGACTACGGCCGCATTGAATCAGCCGCCGGCCCGCCACACGACTGGCCCGGGTTCATGATGCAATTCCTGCCATTTATCAACTACATGGCCTTTACGGGCCTGTTGAACGCGGCGCTGCTGACGACCATGATCTGGATGTTCAACACACGCTGGCGCGTGGCCGACTAAAGGCAGCCCGCCGAAATTGAGGTACCCGTAGCTGAACTCGTGAGAGTTCAGAAGTCACAGGTCAGACATTAGAGAAAGGGAATCAGAAGTCTCACGACTTCTGCTACGGTACGTGCGTGCTCTCGCTTTCGGCGGCGTGCCTAAGTTGCGCTAGCATCAATTTGTAGCCGAATTCGCCAGAATTTGGTTTTCGAGTTCAACACAAAACCGTCCAAATTCTGGCGAATTCGGCTACCATCAATGGAAACGCGCAACTTCAAAACTTACGCGTCGGGTTACGACGCCTAGCGACCGCCCAAGGCACCGAGCGGTCCGAGAGCCGGGCCCATCAGCTTGTCGACCAGCGACGACGAGTCTTCGACCACCACGATGCGGTCGCCGGGGTGCAGCGCATAATCGGTTTCGGGTGTGACGCGGCGTTTGGCCGAGTCGTACGTGACGTCCATGCGATGTTTGCGGTCGCTGTCTTGGTTGGTTCGGACCACAAACACGTTGACTTTGCCGAACCGCTTCATCGCGCGGGTCTTTTCCAATGCGCCTTGCACGTACATCGTTTCATCCAACGTCCCTTCCATCCGCATCGGCTTGCCGCCGTCAGGATGAAACTCGACGTAGTACTTCGGCAATGATTCCGCTGCGGCATCACTCTTGGCGGCCGCCGCAGCGCCACTCGCACTGCCGAACAGCGACAACTCGCCGATCCCTAGCCCGGCACAGCCCGACGTGCCCAACGCCGTTAACGCAGCCGTGAGCGGCAGCAACCAAACGCAACGCGGCGTGATACGAATCATGGGGTTTGTCCTTCGTGCAAACGGCTCTCGGCCGGTGCTGGCATTCACGCAGCTATCGCGATTGCCTCGCTCCAAACCGAAAACCTGAACTTGTCCCCCTGACCGTCTCAGCCCGCATTATCGGCAGACTCGACCCGCAACTTTAGGATTTTAAAAATTTTGACGCGGCAAGTGCTATCATAGGTGCTTTGGTACCCAATTACAGTTCAGTCCTAGTGCACTGTCAGCCGTGCATCGATGGGTAGCCGAAGTCGCCAGACTTTGGCCGGATCTTGGGAAAACCAAACTCTGGCGAGTTCGGCTACACTATCAGTCGACAGTTGACGGAGCACTAGTGCTTTGTCAAAACTAAAAAGTGGGGCAAGCATCCTGCTTGCCAACTCGATTTCCACGAGAAAACGCAAGCTGGAAGCTTACGCCACGTAACCGGCCGCCACGTAACCGGCCGACCCTAAAATTTAACTTTGACAAAGCACTAGTGCCTTGTCCACGCTTAATTTTCGGGTCGGGAAACGCGATTTTGTCGACAAACTTCAATCGGCGAACAGCATCGAACCCGAACGTTTAGCGTGGACAAGGCACTAGGGTGCCTTCCATGGGTTATGGGAGAACGTAACATGACTGACCTGAATGACGGCGAGTCGATGGAAATGCAGGGCTCGGGGGCAAAGCCGTATGTGCTGAAGAATTCGGGCGGAGTTTATTCGTGCACGTGTCCGGCGTGGCGAAATCAGTCGGTGGCGATCGAGCGGCGAACGTGCAAGCACCTGCGGAAACTGCGCGGGGATGCGGCGGAGTTGGAAAGAATCGGCGGCGAGTTGCCGCCCAAGCCAGTGAAAGCGGCTGGCGCACAAGAAGGCCCGCCGCTGTTGTTGGCTCAGGCCTGGGACAACGCCACGAATCTGACCGATTGGTGGATGAGTGAAAAGCTGGACGGTGTGCGCGCGTACTGGGATGGCCGGCAATTCTTGTCGCGCCTAGGCAATCAATACCATGCGCCGGATTGGTTTGTCGAAGGTTTGCCCAAGGTGCCGCTGGACGGCGAGCTGTGGATCGATCGCAAGAAGTTTCAGCGCACGGTGAGCATCGTGCGGCGGCAAGATAAGAGCGAGCATTGGCGGGAAGTGCGCTATCTGGTCTTCGACGCGCCACAACAATCCGGCAAGTTCGAGGAACGGTTGGAGTTTCTAGCGGATTGTCTGCGTCCCGAGAAGCTGCCCTTTGCGACAATTCACCAACACCAGCGCTGCACGGGCACGGAGCACCTGCAGCAAGAATTGGCGCGCGTCGAAGCGCTCGGCGGTGAAGGCTTGATGTTGCGGCAGCCGGGTTCGGGGTACGAGGTCGGCCGGTCGTTTACGCTGGTCAAAGTCAAAACGTTTCACGACGCTGAAGCGGTGGTCCTTGCGCATCAGCCGGGCAAGGGGAAGCACAAAGGGAAGCTAGGAGCACTCGCCGTGCAGTTGCCGGACGGAACGGAATTCTCGGTCGGCACAGGATTCTCCGACGCTCAGCGCGCATCGCCGCCGGCAGTTGGCAGCGTGATCACCTTTCGCTATCAAGAATTGTCGGACGCCGGTGTGCCCCGCTTTCCGTCGTTTGTTCGCACTCAATCATTGGCGGCCGAGCTACCGCCGGCTATTCCGAAGCGTTCGCCGGCGGCGAAAATCGCTGCCAAACGACCCGTTAAGACGACGAGTCCCGCAAAGTCGAAAGTCGCACGGTACTTTGAGTTTGTCGAAGGCAAGTCGAGCAAATTCTGGGAAATCACGGTGGACGACACCGAGGTCACCGTGCGCTACGGCCGCATCGGCAGCGACGGAACCTCGAAGGTCAAGACGTTTTCGGACGCGGCCGCCGCGGCTGACCATGCCGAGAAGCTGATCGGAGAGAAGACGGAGAAGGGATACGTCGAACAATGAGGAGCATTCGATAAGGAGCCCCCGATGTCCACTGAAGCAGAACAGGTCGCGTGGCTTCCCGCGCCGCGCGATTATCAGGTTGGGTTGCAAGACGGCAAAATCGTGTGCCGCAACCCGAAGGGGAAAATGCTGTCGTCTGTGCCGAGTTGGTTAAAGGAAGACGAAGTAGCCGATCGGCTGCTCGCGCTTTCGCAGTGGCTAGTGCTTCGTCAAAGTTAAAAAGTGGGGTAAGCATCCTGCTTGCCAATCCGATTTCATCCCAGAAACGCAAGCTGGAAGCTTACGCCACGAAGTTGGCCAACCCTAAAACAACGCTTTGACAAAGCACTAGACGTCAGCGTTGGAAGCATTTGGTCGGCACAGAGTTTTGTATCCTCGACTCTTGGACAACGCCGGTGTGAATGCATGAGTTAGAGATTACGGAGACGCGGCAACTGCTTCACAAGGATGGTATTTTCCAAACAACCAACTTCGGCGAGCGCGAGGCGTAGCCGAGCAGATTCTGGCCGTCGTCGCTGAGGTCCAACGAGGTTGACTTGTTAAGCGTGTAGCGGACCAGGGGTTTCTTGCTCGCCGTGTCCCAGACGCCGATGCCCTGCAGGGTGCCAATGGCCAGCCACGTACCGTCGGGGCTGAGGACCGGGTTTGCGTACATAGGCCCGGCTGCAATGGTCTCGGCCCGTTTGCGCTGATCCAGGTCATAAAGCACCGTTCCCTGTTTGCCTTGCATCGCCGCCCAGCGGCCGCCGGGGGCAAGCCGCCCTCCCAAATGGACGCTGTTAGGCGATTGATATGCGACCAGTTCTTCCTCCGCACCGTCCGCGAGTCGGACACTGATGATGCGCGACTGTTGAGCGATGATCAGGCGGGTGCCGTCCGCCGAAACCGTCGAGTCGACCACGGCGCCCAGCGTGATTGGCATCGCCTTGGCCGCTTCGCCTGTTGCCAAGTCGTACTGTCGCACGGCCATCGTGGAGACGACAATCAACCGCTGTCCATCGGCGCTGACGGCCACGTGATCCGGCGTGGCCTGCGCGGAAAACTGGTGCTGTCGCTGCAGAGGTTCCAGTTGCCAGACATGCACCTCAAGATCCGCCGCCACAATCAACCGCCGGCTATCGGGTGAAAACCGAGCGTGAACCTTGTACGCCGACGGGATCTGCAATTCGCCGACCGGTTTCGTCTGTTGATCGTTCCACACCAGATGCTTTTTGCCGCTGGTCAACGTCCAGATCCAGCGACCGTCCGGAGAAATCTTGGCTTGGCTTACTCCGCTCTTGCCCGGCACCTGGTACTCGCGCAAGGCCGTCCCCTCGGGCGTCGCTTCGAGCGCCGCGGCCACGGCGGCGGAATCCATCTTTGCTCCCTCGGAGTAAATTGCCAAGCGAGCGGCACTGCCGATTACGGACAGGAGAATACCGGTGCCGGCCAGTACGACGGAGACGGTCATACCTCGCCGCCCGATGCTTGGCAGCGGTCGAGCTTCCGGCGGAATCTGTTGGATCGCTTTGACCTGGGAGCATTGCGTCGCGAGGAACTCGGCGACTTGTTTGATGTCGATTGTTTGTGGAACAATCACCGTGAAGGTCTGGTCGGGCACGGCGACCACGATGAGCGAGTACTTGCGTTTCAATTGATCCGACGGCACGATGCCGCAACTGCGAATCGAGCCATAGGCCCAAAACTCATTGCGGCTCCGCCAGCCAAACAGGTTGACGAACATGGGCTTGTAGCGGCGCCGCAGGCCATCGTCTTCCAGCGAGATGATGATCGTTGCGGCGTCTTTGTACATGAACACGAGCGCGCTCATCGTCAAAACAAAGAGGAGACTCAACAGCACCGCCATGCCGATTTGATCCGGCGGAGCGATCGCCAGCATCAGACCGGCAAGAGGTCCGGCAATCCCGATCCCGACGCCGGCGGAAAACGCGGCCCGCGTGCCGTAATCCCCCCGTAACTGCATTTCCAGCAATCCGGGCACGCGCCAGTGCCTGGGGTCGCTGCCGCCCAACGCTCGCCGCACTTTGGTCCACGATACCATTGCTTACTCCGGTTTCCCCGTGACCACGAAACAGATAGCTTCGATTAGTTTTCCACTTTTCACAATCAACTGTCAAAGTTACTTGCGGTTCTTCCAATCGATGCCGGCCAGTGAGGCCAGCGCCAATTCCAGTGCGTGCGTGCCGTCGCGGCCGTGGCCTTGGGATTGAAGGGCGATGTAGAGTTGATGTGACAGCGCGAGGCCCGGGAGCGATAGGCCCAGGCGTTTGGCTTCGTCCAGCGCGATGCCCATGTCTTTGATAAGGTGTTCGACGAAGAAGCCGGGATCGAAGTTGTTGTTGATGATCCGCGGGCCGAGGTTCGACAGCGACCAACTGCCCGCCGCGCCGGACGCCACCGATTCCATCACCGTCGGCAAATCGAGCCCGGCTTTGTACGCGTACAGCAGCGCTTCGCAGACGCCGATCATGTTGCTGGCGATCAGGATCTGATTCACCATCTTCGCGTGTTGTCCCGCCCCGGCCGAACCTTGATGCACGATCGTCTTGCCCATAGCGTCCCAGCAAGGCCACAAAGCTTCGACGACGTCCTTTTCGCCGCCGATCATAATCGACAGCGTGCCGTTTTTTGCGCCGACAT